>JBJFDE010000032.1:0-11462 GCA_051889855.1 Candidatus Cryptobacteroides sp.
ACATGGTGGCTGAAGAGCCACAAACGCGGTCCGTTCGAGGAACTCTGGCGCCGGGGCACCTGGATTAGATAATACCTTTGTAAATCATACCAAAGCAGACGAAAATCAGCATTTACAAGCTCTTTTCGTCTGCTTTATTTTGGAATCTGGCAATGTCAATGATGAATCTTTCATGCGTGCCCTCGCCTATCAGGCCCTTCTCATCGTACGCGGCAACCTTGAAGGTCAGTTTGCGTCGGTCTATCGCCACAAGCTCACTTTCTGCACGGACTTTCATTCCAAGAGGAGTTGCAGCAAGATGTGAGACATTCACCAATGTACCGACTGAACTCTGTCCCGGTTCGAGATAAGGCTCAACCGAAAGGGTTGCGGTCTTCTCCATGAGAGCAATCATCATAGGTGTGGAAAACACCTTGACGCATCCGCTTCCGACATTGGTCGAAAGCATATTTTCCTGAACGACAGTCTCCTGTCTTCCCTTTATTCCAATTTCCAACATAGTCTTGAATTTTATATCGTTTATAAAATAAGCCTTAAACAAAGAACTGCATAAATCTTGCTATTCGGCAAAAATATGAAAAATTTATGTATGTTTGTCTAAAAGAAAATCTATATGGAAACACTGCAATTGAAAGCATCGGCCGACGACCTTGATCTGGCTGTCGCCTATATTGAGCCAAAGGGAAATCCCAAGGGCATTGTACAACTTGTACACGGAATGTGTGAGCACAAGGAGAGGTATTATCCGTTCATGGAATTCCTCTCTGAAAACGGGTATGTTTGTGTAATCCACGACCATAGAGGACATGGCGGTTCTGTAAAATGTGCCGATGATCTGGGATATATGTATGAGGGAGGATGGGATGCCATGGTGGAGGATGTGGAAGTTGTCAGAAAATGGTCCTCGGAGAAATGGCCCGGGCTGAAGAGAATATTGTTCGGACACAGCATGGGATCTATGGTAGTCCGTTCATATACAAAACGTTATGATTCAAATATAGACACGTTGATAGTCTGCGGTTCTCCAAGCGCCAATCCTGCAGCCGGAGCCGGCAAGATACTGGCAAGGCTCACAGCTGCTTTTTCAGGAAAAGGCTGGCACCACAGACCGGCGATACTTCAAAGAATGTCTTTCGGTTCTTTCAACAAACCTTTTGAGAATGAAGGATTTCCAAGCGCCTGGGTATGCTCGGACAAGGAAACTTTGAAAGCATATCATAAGGATCCGCTCTGCCAGTTTGTGTTCACTTCCAACGGCTTCTATAACCTTCTGTGCCTGATGCAATATTGCTACAGCGAGAAAGGATGGGCAATGAAGAATCCGAAACTGAAAGTAAGATTCATTTCAGGAGAAATGGATCCTTGCCGGGGCACTGACAAGCAGCACCAGACCTCCGTGGATTTGATGAAAAAAGTGGGATATGCCGATGTTGACAGCCGGATTTTCCCGAAAATGCGCCATGAAATCCTGAACGAGACAGAGCGCCAGAGCGTCTGGAACCACGTCCTTGACATTATCTCTTGAGGCAGCAGAGACAGTTCTGGAAATCACAAAACATACCTCATTGAACAGACAAAGGAATCCGAGCAGTTTTTGAAGATTCCTTAGTCAGACACCATAGTAGAGGGAAAGGATTTTTTGGAATAGCGGAGCAGGAAGCAGCCATTTGGCAAACACGGCAAGACGTTGAAGCGGAGAAGCAACCACATAAGTCGAAGACGGGTGCTTCTTCGCTATTATTTTGCATATTCTGGCCGCCAGATATTCCGGTTTGAGACCATTTCTTTCGTCATGCTCTATGCCGCGGAGTGAGTTCTCATAGGAAGGATAAGCCGCAGCGGCTTCCGAGATGTCAACTGATTTGCGCACGGCAGTGAAACCTGTGCTGAAATCACCCGGCTCCACGACAATTACCTGAACACCTGACTTGCGCAACTCCAGACGAAGTGCCTCACAGTACCCTTCAATGGCAAACTTGCTGGCTGAATAGGCTCCCTGGTACGGAAGGCCCATCAATCCCCCTATACTGCTGATACATATTATTTTTCCATAGCCTTGTCTTCTCATTGTTCCGATTACGCCATCCATCCAGCGCACCATTCCCATGAAATTGACATCCATCTGGTTCCGGACATCTTCCGTCTTGCAAAACTCAAGCGGTCCGCCTATTCCCATGCCTGCATTGTTGATGAAAACATCAAGAACTCCACCGGTGAGTTCCATCACCTGATTGAATGCTGCCCTGACCTGGGCATCATCGGTGACATCCGCCCTGACATAAGTCACCCCTGCTATAGGTTCCACATCTTTTCTGACAGTGCCATAGACCTCGTGTCCTTGCTGTGCAAGCGCCATGGCAATCGCTCTTCCAAATCCGGACGAAACTCCGGTAACCAAAACTTTCATGTTGAAATAAAACTAAATCAAACGCAAAATAAGCATATTTCAATAAACAACACACTAAAATCATCACAAAATAAAAGTATTTTTGTTAATTCGGATAAATATTCATAACTTGACCAATGTTTGTGGAATTCGTCAAATTGTATTAAAAATAGTTACAAAATATGGATGAAATGAGAATAATCGAAATAAAAAAGAGCGTTTTTGATGACAATAACGCAGATGCCGACAGGCTCAGGAGCGAACTCAAGGAAAAAGGAGTTTTTCTCCTGAACCTGATGTCATCGCCGGGAAGCGGCAAGACTTCCACCCTTGTCAGGACAATCAACATGATTAAGGACAAGCTGAAAGTGGCCGTGATGGAAGCCGACATTGACAGCGACGTGGATGCCATCACCATCAAGGAAGCCACCGGAGTCGAATCCATCCAGCTGCACACCGGAGGAATGTGCCACCTCGATGCTGAAATGACAAGACAAGGCCTTGACAATCTGCCACTTGGGAACATCGACCTCGCCATCCTGGAAAACGTCGGCAACCTGGTATGTCCTGCAGAATTCGATACGGGAAGCTGCGTCAACGTCATGATTCTTTCCGTCCCGGAAGGCGATGACAAGCCACTCAAATACCCTCTGATGTTCTCGGTCTGCGACCTCGTTCTCATCAATAAAATTGACGTTCTTCCATATTTCGATTTCAACATGGACAAATGCAAGGAAAACATCCACAAACGCAATCCGAAGGCCACGGTCATCCCAATCAGCGCCAAAACTGGCGAAGGCATAGACCAATTCGCACAATGGCTGCAGCAACAGGTCGATGCATGGAAGGCATAAACCACATAGTATGAGCCACATAGAAACAATAACCACATAAAACAATAACCGATATGCCAGAGATTTCAAAAAAGTACATCCCGGCACATAAGGGAGACAAGAATCCCAACCCTAAGTTGATGAAATTCGTCACGAAGGTGACAGACAGAATCGTCAACAAGGTAAAAGGACTGACCACGGATGACCCTGAATACTGGGGTTTTGCCTGTATCTTTGAAGATGAGATGGACGCCAAGACAAGAGAAGCCGCATTGGACCTGCTTCTGGATGTCATTTCAAGCAAATTCATGCAGGTAAGGGAACACAGACCGTATCCGCTGCTTGTGGAATGGAACCACAAGAAACATTACACCGAAACGGACGAGGAATTTGACCAGCTTCTCGACAAACTCTCCTACTTTGGAATGCTCGAGTATGACTACGGCGACAAATACACCAAGAACGGCCCGATTCCTGGCACGACCTACGAAAGGAAGGACCGTGAATATTGGGTTCCGCTTTTCGTTCCGGGTTCAGCCGAATACACCAACATGAACGAAGAACTGATGGACCGTCATCCGGAGCTCGCAATGTTTTTCGAAAGGATGACCTTCCTTCCGCTTGAGCATGTGACGGCCATGGTTCCTCCGGGAGGAGCCGGTATCGGAATGCATGTCATACCTGTTGAAAAAGCCATTTCGATGGAGAACCAATCCATTGATATCGAGCATATTTCATATTGGCTGAAGAAATACGAAGGCCATATCGGAGCATCCATCTGTTCATGTCGCTACGGACGCAAGAAACTCGACGAAGGCTGTGCCGACGACTATCATGACTGGTGTATCGGAGTGGGAGATATGGCAGACTACTGCCGCGAAACAGGACGAGGACGTGACATCACTTATGATGAGGCGATGGAAATCCTCAAAAGGGCTGAGGACAACGGCTATGTCCATCAGGTGACAAACATCGACGGAGAAGGCAAAATTTTCGCAATCTGCAACTGTAATGTGAAGATTTGCAACGCTTTGCGTACGTCACAGCTCTTCAACACGCCGAACATGTCCAGAAGTGCCTATGTTGCGGAGGTTGAGCCGGAAAAATGCGTGGCCTGCGGAAGATGCGTAGAATATTGCCCTGCAGGAGCCGTGAAACTCGGTCAGAAGCTCTGCACCAAACAAGGTCCTCAGACCTATCCGCGTCAGGAACTCCCGGATGCGGTGAAATGGGGCAAAGAGAAATGGAACGAGGACTATCGGGACCGCAACCGTATCAACTGCTACCCTACCGGTACATCCCCTTGCAAGACTGCCTGTCCGGCTCATATCGCCGTCCAGGGCTATCTGAAGAAGGCCGCAGAAGGAAAATACCGTGAGGCTCTGGAGCTCATCAAGAGGGAGAACCCGTTCCCGGCAGTGTGCGGAAGAGTTTGCAACCGTCGCTGTGAAGATGCCTGCACAAGAGGTACCATCGACCAGCCTGTTGCCATAGATGCCGTGAAGAAATTCATTGCAGACCAGGATCTTAATGCCGAACATCGTTTCGTTCCGGAGATTGTGGTGGCATCGAACCTCGGAAGATGGAAAGAGAAGATTGCAATCATCGGAGGTGGTCCTTCGGGATTGAGCTGTGCATATTATCTTGCCACAATGGGCTACTACCCTACCGTCTTCGAAAAGAACGAACTACCGGGTGGAATGCTGCGCTACGGAATTCCTTCATACAAGCTTGAGAAGAATGTCATCGACGCTGAAATCGACATCATGAAAGAAATCGGCGTGGAGATCAGGACAGGCGTTGAAGTCGGCAAGGATATAACTCTCGACCAGCTGCGTGAAGAAGGCTACAAGGCATTCTATGTGGCAATCGGCTGCCAGGGCGGAAGGCTTCCGGGCATTCCTGGTGAGAATCTGGAAGGTGTTTCGACTGCCATTGATTTCCTCCATAAGGCCAATACCGGCAATGTGAAGGTGAGCGGAAAGGTGGTTGTTGTGGGAGGTGGTAATGTCGCCATCGATGCTGCAAGGGTCGCAAAGAGAAGCGGAGCATCTGATGTGACCATGCTATCGCTTGAAACAGAGGATATTATGCCTGCTTCATTGCAAGAGAGGGCTGAAGCCCGCGAGGATGGCGTTGTCCTGAATCCGGGATGGGGTCCGAAGGCTGTGCTTGGCGAGAATGGCACCGTAAAGGGAATTTCGTTCAAGAAATGTCTCTCCGTCTTTGATGCAGACCACAAATTCTCTCCGAAATATGATGAAGCTCAGACCATTGAACTTGAGGCTGACATGGTAATTTTCGCAATCGGCCAGACTGTAGAGCTCGGAGGGCTTTTCAACGGAAGCAATGTCGGATTCCACCGTGGTGTTTATCCTGTGGCTGACACTCTTACTCTTCAGACAGCTCAGGAGGATATCTTCGTCGGAGGTGATCTTCTCACAGGACCTAAGTTCGCAATCGATGCAATTGCAACCGGTAAGGAAGCGGCTGAGTCCCTGCACCGCTTCGTTCAGCACGGCCACATGACCATCGGACGCAACAGGCGTGATTTCATTGAGATTGACAAGGACAATATTGTCGTTGAATCTTATGACAATTCATCGCGTCAGGTCGAGGGAACTGCCTCTTCTACAAAGCTTTTCGAAGAGTACCACATGACTCTGACCGAAGAGCAGGTGAAAATCGAAACTTCACGCTGCCTTGCCTGCGGAGCTTCAGTCGTGGATCCTAACAGGTGTATCGGATGCGGTCTGTGTACCACCAAGTGCGGTTTCGATGCAATCCATCTGCACAGGACCATGCCTGAGTGCAGCAAAATGGTCAAGGCTGAAGACAAAGTCGGAGCCCTCCTTCCTTATGTAATGAAAAGGGGTATGAAAATCCTTGTAAACAAGAAATAATCCATGCACGAACTTGGAATAGTATTCCACATCATCAAGCAAGTCAAGGAAGTTGCAAAGGAAAACGACTGCTCGCACATCAGCAAGGTGGTGATGAACATCGGCGAAGTATCGACCATTGTTCCATACTATCTTGAAGACTGCTGGAAGTGGGCAGTCGAAAAAGAGGATATGATGAAAGGGTGCAAGCTTGACATAAATATCATTGATGCCGTAACCCATTGTGACGACTGCGGATGCAACTACCCTACCGTGCAACACGCGAAAATCTGTCCGGAATGCGGAAGTGAGCACACTTGGCTTCTGAAAGGCAATGAAGTAGAAATCAAAGAAATAGAAGTAAATTAAAAGTATAAAATATGGCTTGTTTTTTAGTTCCGATGGCTCAGGCAATTGCCACGACCATCTACCGTAAACACAATTCATCATCAATCAACAGCCCTGAGGCGGCTGTTCTCAAACACGAAATCCCGGCTCTGGAGAAAATGCTTTGGGGCGGCACAGTCATGCTCATAGTCGATCACATCATCAACGGAGAAATAATGTTCAGCTTCCCGTTCTTCTCAGCCTTTACCCAGGCAGGAGGAACACAGATTTTCCTGAAAGAGCTCCTGACAGTCGGGCTTCCGATGTCACTGGCCCTGACTGCCGCATGGGCAATATGGGCGGTTGTGCGCAAACGCCCTGCAAGAGCATGACAACACATTCATAGATGCCCGAACTAGTCGGGCCTGACGACAACAAACAGTAATCCCCGGCTTTTAACCGGGGATTTGTTGATTATGCAATTCGTGCAGCAGCGTCTTTGTAGTACTTCTGGTTGACGAAAACGTCCTCTTTGTAAGGATTGATATGACGTTTGCGTGAAACGTAGATGATGTATCCGAGTGCAATGACGTTGACTATCAGTGCAAGGGCGCTGACGATGGTCATTGCTGTTGGGTTAGCATTTGCACAGCCGCCTTCAACGATGCCGTTGAGAGTGCCGTCGGCATACAGAGTCGGAAGGGTTGCCCATTTTGTTGCGGCAGTTCCGTCCGGGAATGTGCACTGGAAGAGCGGGAATACCTGTGCGAACATACACCAGATTGCGAGGGTATTTGCCCTGTTCTGAATCCATCCGCCTTTGTTCCAGAAGATTGCAGCGATTGTCGGAGCGAGCAGAAGGGCGATACCGCAGAACCATGAATGCGTAGGCAGGCAGTTATATGTATATGCGAAATTCCAGACGTCATAAACGAGGATATATACCCAAGTCATGTCCGGCCAGAGCATATCGGTCTTGTCCTTTGATGAATACACGCTCCACCATGCTGTCATACAGAAGATGTTGAGCAAGCCGGCAATACCGTTCATCACATTGTGCCATCCTCCGTAGAGCCATACCTGTTCAGGTGAAAGAAACCATGAATACCAACCCTTTGCAGCTGTTTCGAAGTCAGAAGCCACGGCAATCAGAATGTTGATGGCTACGATGACAAATGGGAAAGGCTTGAACCAATGCTGTTTGCCGATGCCCCAACCGTACTTGATCATCATAAAACCGATACATCCCGCCAGAGCAGCATAGATTTTGGCATAATGGAACCAGCCGTTCATGTAGAGGTAAGTCTGGTTGTTCAATGCCCATTCAGCACCGACAGCCACACCAATCTGGATGGCAACGAAATAAACTGTCAGTATTGCAGGCAAGGCAAAAAACATAACTGCACCGCCGAATTTGGTCTTACGTGCAAACTCATTAAGAAGGATCAGGCCGATAAGAACGCCAATCATGGCTATCCATTGATAGATGGCCATATCTCCATAAACATGAAATAACATGATAATAGGTTTAAATGGTTATTGTTGTAGTGTTATAATGAAAACAAATATATGATTATTTCTCGTTTATTATTCAAAATGTCAACAAAAGTATTCCAAAATATCAACATTTGAACTTATATGCAAGCAAACAAGTTTCACAAGATAAAATATCATTATCCTGAGGGCTGTACCATTCGCAAAAATTTAATACACGAAAAAGATAAAATTTTTCTAATTTTTAATAATTCTAATTTGGAAAATAGGATATTATATCTATATTTGCATCGGAAAGAATTGAAAAAACCTGCATACAGGGCTTTCCAGGGCACATTTATAAATAGCTAAAACTACAAAAAGGAGAATTTATCATGAGAAGTATCACAACATTTGACTTGCAGTATGCACACAGATTCTATGGCTTCCAGGGCGAAGCTCAGTACCTTCACGGACACACAGGCGTTCTCACCATCGAAGTGGAAGACACCGTCAATCCTGGAGTGAATATGGTTTACCCTTGCAACGAAATCCAGAAAGTTGCATGGAGCCTTCTCAAGAACTTCGACCACGCACTCATCCTTCGTGAAGATGACCCACTGCTTCCTGCAATTCTTGACGTTTATGAGAAACAGGGCATCAAGAACGGTCATCCTCAGAACATCATGAAAGGTGAAGCCTTCAAGACTGAGCTCGCAACCGCATATCCAGACGCACGCCTTGTCGTAACAAAAGAGACCATGACTGTAGAAGGTATGATCAAGATTGTATATGAGCTGCTGAAAGACAAGCTCAACATCGCTAAGATTACCTTCACAAGCGGAGTCAATGCTGCATCAGCGGAGTTTGACACCAAGAACAATATCGACCGCTGCCCTCTGTGCGGCATCGCCCTCGATGAAAATGGCGTTTGTCCTAAATGCGGATATCGCAAATAATAATTGAAGACTGACTAAAAAGTCACCATATTGTCATTTCGACCAAGCGAAGCGCGTGGAGAAATCTATATAAAGTATTGATATTCAATAGATATCTCGACTCCGCACTCTGTACTTCGCTCGATATGACAGACTTTTTAGTCAGCCTCTTTCTATTTATATTCCACGTTGAATCAAAAGAGAGTCATTTTCTGATGTTTCGAAGGGCTCCCATGATATTTGCCGGGGCACGGCGGGCAAGAAGTTCGCGTTTCATGAAATCCATTGCCGGAGCCACATGTTCGAAGAACTGGTGATAGCCTTCGCAGAGATAGTTCAATCCGAGTTCACCGTCCGAAGTGCGGACAAAACGATTCTTCGGGCACTCTCCGTTGCAGGCGAAAAGATACTTGCACTCACGGCATTGGCGAGGCAGAGAGTTCAGTTTTGCATCGCCGAATGACTGTTCCCTCTCGCTGTACATCATTTCGATGAGAGTATGTTCACAAATATTGCCGAGCTTGTATTCAGGGAAAACGAAATGGTCGCAAGTATAGACATCCCCGTTGTATTCCATAACTCCCGCGTGTCCGCATGTCCTGGCCATTGTGCACACTCCAGGCTGCTCCCCCACCCAGTTTGCAAGGGTTGAATCAAAGAGCTGGATATAGTATTGTCCTACGTCATTGTACACCCATTCGTCAAAGATGGCACATAGGAAATCACCCCATTGTTTCGGCTTCACGGAAAAAGGAGTAAGGGGCAAGTTGTCACTGTCAGCCGGACAGGCAAGATGGCGCCCGTCTGAATGAGGCATGATCCTTTCCACGATTGGAGTGAACTGGATATAACGGCAATGGATGTTCTTGAAAAAATGGTAGAATTCAAGCGGATAATCTCCGTTGAAATCATTGACCACTGCAAGGGCATTCCACTCCACTCCATAGCGATTCAGGAGTTCTATTCCCTTCATCACTTTTGCAAAAGAAGGCTTGCCCTTCATATTGAGACGATATCTGTCGTGGAATCGCTCCGGGCCGTCGATGGAAACTCCGACAAGCCATTTGTTCTCACGGAAAAAACGGCACCATTCTTCATTTATCAGCGTCCCGTTGGTCTGGATGCAATTGTCTATCTGCCGGCCGCGGCCGTACTTTTTCTGGAGGCTGACTACCTTTCTGTAAAAGGACACAGGCCGCATCAGGGCCTCACCTCCATGCCATGTAAACAGTACCTGAGGCATGGTCTGCGACTCGATATACTGACTGACATAAAGTTCCAGAAGGTCATCGCTCATCTCGAAGATTCTGGAATTCATATCCTTCTTATACAAGTTGTTCTTTTCCAGATAATAGCAATATTCACAGGCAAGATTACAGCTCGGGCCAGCCGGCTTTGCCATCACATACAAGGGCCTTGAAAATGGTGATATCGTGTCCATCTCGATTGTTTAAGAAATAAGGATTCTATTAAAACACAAAGTTAGGAAACCACATGAATAAATGGCCACTAAGGATCTTGAATATAATATGGGAATATCTAAAATATCAGTCATCTCGACAGAGCGAAGCGAATGGAGGGATCTTTCTGAAGAATTATTCAACATCATACGTGGCGGATACTCTTGGTCCAGATTACCTGGAGGCTTATCAAATATTGGAATCAAGAGATTCTAGGGTCTGCTTCTTGACTTTTCAGGAATGATATAAATAACTTTTGGAAAAGCTAATTTTGGAGCAAGAATCACTTATGTAAAAGTGATTCTCTATTCTATTAACCTAATATTTGAGCAAAAATAACGATTTGGCAACATATTTATGTATTGGAGGACAAAAAATTGCACTTATGTGCAGTGAGATTTTGTCTCTGCATCTGAATTTACTAAATTTGCCGTGATACATATATATCATGTTATGGAACAGATACGGCAGATACCTTACGGAGTGTCCGATTTCAGGTCGGTGATTGAGCAGAGTTTGTACTATGTGGACAAGTCTATGTATATTGAGGAACTGGAGAGACAGTCCAGAACTTTGATTTTCATCCGCCCTCGCCGTTTCGGCAAGAGCCTGTTCCTAAATATGATGCGGCTCTATTACGACAAAAATGCCGCAGGTGATTTTGAACGTCTGTTTGGGGATTTGTACATCGGACATCATCCGACGCCTCTGAGAAATCACTATCAGGTTCTTTATATGGATTTCTCAAGAGTTACCGGCATTATTGACGAACTTCCTAAAAAATTCAACTCATATTGTTGCGGCCGGCTGGACGATTTCATAGACACATACAGGAATGATTATCCGGAAGAAGGGGTAAAAAAGGTGCTTGAATCAACGGATTTTGTAGAAAAAATCAATCTCGTCAACAATATGGCGATGAAGTATCGTATTCCGCTTTATCTTTTCATTGATGAATACGACAACTTCACGAATGTCGTCCTGAATGAGCACGGAGAAGAAATATATCATCAGATGACCCACGCCAGCGGTTTCTACCGGGAGGTATTCAAGCTCTTCAAAGGAATGTTCGAGCGCATTTTCCTGACTGGAGTGAGTCCTGTGACGTTGGATGACCTCACCAGCGGCTTCAACATAGGCTGGAACGCATCGATGCAGCCGGA
>JBJFDE010000033.1:0-11461 GCA_051889855.1 Candidatus Cryptobacteroides sp.
GGGATAGTGTGTTATCACGATCCTTTTGAGTTTCACTTCCTTTTCATATAGTGACGCATCGTCAAAATCTGCTGTAATCTTCTCAATCTCTATTCGGGTAAGATACCTATATAATGTCACTGTCACCGATTCATCCTTTTTGAAATCGGCATCAGCCGTTCCTGTCATTATAGGTTTATGGAGCCGGAAGTTTCCAGCCTCCATAGGTATCACGCCGGAATACACATCGCTTAGTCCATCGGCATCCAGCCCGGCCAGATACTCGGCAGTATCAGGGTCTAAGTTGGCAATGAATACCCAGTTATGCTTGTTTCCGCTCATATCGTAACTTACAGGCTTCACTGTGTCGAGATCCAGTCCTTCTGAATCGCTCCACGACTCGTGCCTGATCATATCACCAGCTTTATTGAATTCGTACATATCAATCCTGTCAATGAAATCATCCATCTCATCCGGGTCGATATCTTCAGCTTTAGCCATAGTATATTCCAACGGCATTACCCTGAATCCGAAAGACACACAATTAGCAGTTCCTTCATCAACCACCGAGTTCATCGGTTCCTTGTTGCAGGCCGCAGCCAAAATCAATGCTATGGCAAAACAAATGTTTCTCATATTCTTCATACAGCATACTAATTATAAAGATCCACCAATTCTCCAGTGATAGGATCTGCTCCAACATTCATATTATCAATGGTCATCCCCGTCCAGTCAGTCACGGTCACACTGAAGTCCACCACATACTTCAACGGAAAGAAATTAGAATACTCCGACCCATAATCCTTGATCGTTATATTGTCAATCCTGTAAACTGTATTCGGCTGAGGATATATCAGAGGTATCGGATAGAACCAACTCTCTCCATCAATGGATAACTCTATCACAAGTTTCGGATATGTATTCTGACCCTTGAACTCTGAAACTATGCTGTATTCGTTAAATACACCTCGTCCCATAAAGCCATAGAAACACTTTCCTACATTCACACTATGAGACGCTTCCATATTTCCGGCCCGGACTATAAGCCCCTCACCGGCAGCATTGTCATATCCCTGATGGGTCACATCCTTTAAAACGCCGGTAGCATCAATGTTCAGCACACCAGGATCCTTCTGATAATTCGAGTTTATCATATACGGAAAAGTTCCGTTCAGAATGCCAGGGCCCTCCAGCGTAAAACTGCCGTTTGCATCCCATCCTTTAGGAGCGTTCCTGTAAAACTCGAATCCTCGTTCCACTCCACCCAGAGCCCCAGTCAGATCGTATTCATTCCCAAAGAACAGATACCAGGTATAGAAATGCCCGATGGAATCAGAATTCAACGGCACGAAATAATTGCATATATTCGTCAGAGCGATATTCTTGACATATATTTCCTTGCCAAGCAGTTCCTCATTTTCCGGAGCAACAGTTATCTTTCCAACGTCAATCCTGTACATCAACCTTCGAAGTTCGATTTCCACAGTGCCATCCTCATTGAACGTATAATCCCTTGCCCCGACCATCACAATGCGGTCTGTGGCAAAGTTATTCGCAGAAAGCACAATCATCGCTTCTATTTCATAGTCCTCGCTCAATTGTTCCAGAGTCTTTCCCTCCAGGAATTCAGCAGTATCTTCATCCAGATTGCCTATTGCAAGCACTCCGATTCTTTCACCCTTCTTCTCCTTGAACGAATATGTGGTTGTTCCGCTCGGATCAGGCTCAAGCACTATATGTTCATCCAAGAGCGGCTCATTCTTATGAAACACATATAGATCAAGTCGTTGCAGACCATCGGTTATAGGAACGTCGTTGGCATCAAATGCACGAGTTCCCACCTTATCACTCAGTACTCTTATGGTCAATGTGAGCTCATCATCAGTGACTCCAGCTGTATCTTGCCAGACCTCCTTATGACACGCAATCGCCAGCATCCCCGACAATGCCACAAACAATATCATCAGCCTTTTCATACTTTCCTCCTTTTATCAAATGGTCTCCGCCACCCTCGCAGCGGAGACTGTAACAACTAACCTTAATGAATGAAACGTAACCACACCTCACGGCGTTAGATCACAATACCGTCAGTCACCGCAACCACAGTCCACGGCTTCACGGTAATCTCGAATGCACAATCCTCGAACGACACCGGCATATCCGCATTGTCCGATCCCGGTCTTGTAATGGTCAGCTCAAGTTCATACGACTTGTTGTTCTCAAGTTCCGGAAGGGTCACAGGATAATAGTATGTATCAGTTCCCAGAGTAGTCTTCAGCACAAGCCTTGTCCTGCGTGGACTCCAAGAAGCCTCATCCGAATCCGCAGCCTTGTTCGGATAACAATAGAATGTATGCTGAGTGCTGTAAGCCTCCTCATTCACAACAGATGCAGCAGGAGCATCGTGAGTGAACATTGCCAGTTCAGAACTATAATCCATCTTGTTATACCACTCAACCGGATTGTCGGTCAGACCATAGTTCACATCACCTGCCACATTGGTAATGAAGATTTCATCAATGCTGAAATCCAGCACAGCAAGAGCCGCAGAAGTGAACGCCCTGTTCACTGTCTTGAGCACCACCTTCGACACCATACGGTCCACCTCCACATTCACCGGGAGTTCCGACGGAAGAGTAGCATCAGTCTTGCCGAACATCACGAAGTTGCTCTCATCGTTGTCTGTAAGAGCCGACTTAGCAGCAAGCAGATCGGTCTTTGTCGCAATGTCCTTCAGATCAGGAGCATTGACGACAGCATACACCTCTCGATCTCCCTTAGTACAGCTCAAAGTTACAGATGATGCATTGTCAGCCACACCGTAAGCATCAAGCGCGTCACCTCGGAACACGAACACCTGAAGGTTGTTCACCTTCACCTCATCATCGGCAGTGATTGTAGTCGATCTGGTCAGTTCAGTGGCAATACCCACCGTCAGTTCCGTCCTTTCACCATCCATAGGTACATTGGCATTACCCTGATTCATCGATGGAACATTGTCCTTCCTGCACGACATCGTGCCGAACACAGCTGCCACAGCAGCCATCATAAGAAATCCTTTTCTCATAATTGAAATTGAATTAAAATGTTAGTAAAAAGTTTACGTTTTAGCGAAATACGCTCAACCTACTGATCTCCGGATCAAGATTGCCCCTATGCACAAACCCCGGATTCTGCCTGCAAGCCTCCTCATAGCACCTGGCCGCCTTCTCAATCTCCCAAAGACGGCTATACACAATCGCCAGCATATAATTCACCTGATCGGTCCTATGAAGCCTTTCCAGAATAGCCAACGCACTCGCATTGTAATCCAATGCACAGAACGCCACCGCAGCATTATAGTCCTGATACGGACGAAGCAAAGTCACAGCAGTCTCATAATCCCTTTCCCGGATCGCCTGCACCCCGGCCATATATGTAGAATCTATCACAGTAGTATGTACAGTATCCTTCTGCATATCCTTCCTGTGCAGATAGAAATTGAATTTCACAGTCCTTAATATCGGATAGACCTTCTCACGCAGATGCCTGTAGCAACCTAACTTTTGAAGAACTTCCTCCCTCTGGTCAAGGTCATCCACTTCGCACGCATTGATATACGCAATCTTATCCTCATAACTCATCACCGTATCCTCAGCCACCAGCACATCCAGCATCCTCCAATTCTCCGCATCATTCCTCGCAATGAATTGAATCTGATAGCCATATCGATCTTCCTTACTGTCATCCTGAGCGTAAGCGACGGATCTTCTTACCGGAGTCTCTGGATATTCCTCTCCCGTCATCCCCGGCTCCGACCGGGGATCTCCAGTCATATCCACCGCGAACCCCTCATCAGCCTTCATTGAATCCCTATACTCATCAATGAACCTCCTGAAATACTCCGCTACAGCCTCACTTCGCCTTTGTGTAAGCCTCGTATTATAAGCCACCGTACCCTCCGGAGAACTCGAAGCCGTAACCACGATAGAATCCATCTCAAACTCATCGTTATCTATCAACGCAGAAAGATTCTTCTTGATCCTGCCGATCTCATCACGATTATATCCCAGACTCTCATCCACCTCATACCTGTCGTGTTCAAACTCCACATAACAAGCAGTATTGGCAGATACCTTCCTCTCGATCACCTTTGTCATATACCTTTCGGTTCCGTCCACAAAGGCACTCAACGAACTGATATAGTAAGTCAGAGGATCACACTCCGGTATATCATAGATCTTCACATCCTCTTTGTAGATTGCTCCTGACAACACCACATCCACCTTTCTCAAACGTGGTCTCGATGCCAATGTGTAAGAATACACATATCTGAAATCACCGTTTATCTCACGGATTACAGTGTCCAAGCGAATACCGTTATCCTCAATCGGCACAGATACATATTGTCTGAACTTCGTATCCTTTCTGGCCTTCCTCCGCTCATTTGCAGACCGTGCAAGCTTATTCGTATAATGCTCGATAGCCTCCTGCTCAGTCACTCCATATACAGACGCAAACTCCGCATCCGACACGAAAGTCGAATCACTCCGGAACGCATAAAGTGCAGGGATATTCCTCTTGATGAAAATCTCAAGCAGCCTCATATTAACGAACTCCATCGAATCCGTCACGATAGACTGCAAGAACTTCTCGTATCTCCTGTAGCCTCGCATCTGCTCGTCACGGTACTCCTGACCGGTAATCAGCACCGGATCAAGCCCCAGAGTATCCTCCAGCACATACATCCTCGGATAGAACCGCAGCTGCCATTGAGGATCCATCATATCCTGCGGAACGGTCACTGCAAACTCGATGTTCACCTTGCCGCCTCTCTCGGCAACATTCCTGAACCTGGCAGTCACCGACGCCGCCTCAAGCACGTCAGTCGCCACCATATTTCCATCCTCATCCCTCACAGCATTCATAATGATCGGTCCCTCATCCGATGTAACCAAAGTCGTATCTCTACTGTCATTCCGAGCGAACGAAGTGAGTCGAGGAATCTCTTCCCCGTCATTCCCGACCCGATCGGGAATCTCCTCCACCATCCCGATCTCAGCCCTCATCTGCCTCTGCTGCATCCTCTCCACCTTCCGAGAAGTCCCGCAGCCTGAAATCAAAAGGCACACAGCCACCATCAGAACGATGTTGCAGATGGCCAGCAATGAAATTCCACCGCCGAACAGGACTGCCAATGTTTCTATCTCCTTATGTGTATTACAGCTTTTCATCGTTTTAATCCTCTTGTTTCGCTCTGGTCTAAATGGGAGCCTTTCCCGAAATGCCTGTCATTCGTCCGTGCCTCTTCCTGTTCTTTTACCATCCTCTGAAATGACTCACATACTGCCGGAACAAGTCTGTCGGCATTTTCATATTCATTTATATGTGGAAAGTATGCCTCTTGACCATTGACATCGAAAAGACCGTATGCCCTTACTTTGTTTCCGTAGTCTGCCACTTCGTATGCGAAATACTCCTTTCCGTTGGCTTTTCCTGCATACTTGAAATCCAGAATGAAATCGTATCGATCCATCGGAGTAGGAATACGCTGACCGCTTGAGTTCCTCAATGACCCTGACAGGTCTTCATACCTCACCAGGTAGAATCCCGGACCAGTTTCCATAGCCGTGGCTCCTGCAGGATATCGCTTGTTAGGATCAAGCCATCCGCAGATACGGGCAGGTTTGCTCTTTGCCAGTTCCAGTTCCGACATCATTTTGTCTATAAACTTCGTCTCAGGCTTTTCCGGAAGGACTTCAAGGCTTCCGTCGTGCCTGATCACAAACATCCTGGTCTTTTCATCATCTGACATAAACCTGAAACCTTTGATTCCATAGTAACCCTCCACCGGCCTCTGAAAATCAAAACTTCGCGTCCATTCGGCACCTTTGCCGAACATCTGTTCAGCTTCACCTCGTACTGGTTCTCTGGCATCTACAGATACTCTCCAGGCAGCATTGGCCAGTTCTCTATAACTGTCATTCTTCATAGACTTCTCCCCGTCAGAATACCCACATCAGGGAAATCAGAAGCTCATTCGACGCCAGGAACCACTCCTGCCCCGAATCTGTCACCTTTCCACACGAAGGGCAGGCATATGTCGTATATGTCCTGTAGCCGCCCCAGAGTCCAATACCGAACTCCATATTGAAATGCTTTCCCAGCATCAAAGAATAACCGGCATTCACACCAAGTCCGAATGCGTCACCTTCCTCGGCTTCATCATTGATGATACCGCCTCTGTTGTATTCACGATATTGAAGCTTGCTGCCGGTCCACCATCCGGAATATGTATTCCACCACCAGTAACGCACTCCGGCGTGATATGACTGCTTACGATTCTGCAACTGGTCTGCAGTTCCCTTATTGAATGTCCACGGATTCAATTCCGCTCCGACATTAACAGTCAGATGCTGACTCACAGCGTATGATCCCTCAATGTCGATTGTCGCAAAGTCTGCAAGATCTGCCAGATTTGTCCCTACCGCCCATCTCTGGGCCGATGCCGTAACAGACAATGCAGCAACGGCAATGATTGTAATGATTATTCTTTTCATTATGCTTTGGTTTTGTAATTTGTCATTTGAGTATGCTTCCGAACCAGTATTTTTCCGGATTCTGCCTGTACAGTTCCTCGTATGTGATGTTGAGATAGTCAAGAGAAGAGGATACGCTGTTTATGACTATTTCCAATGATGACACTTCGTAGAATACGTCCTTGTCAGGGATTATTTCAGAGTATCCGTCGAAGCCGTCGTTCCATACTTCCTTATAACTCAACTCACGGCTTGCCCTGATCTTCTCCGCCATTCTTCCGAGGTCGAACAGCCAATCCCAATTGTCATCAGGTATCGTTCTCACGACAAAGAAGTCCTCCAGCTCCATAGTCTTGGAATCCCGGTATCCCATATCATTGGTGAATGTGCACAGGCCTCGCATCCTGATCCGGATGTCAATATCAAGATCCGCCTCGTATGGGTTGTTTTCGACTCTGTATTGCAGATAATCATCTTTGGCATCAAATACCACCTTCATATCAGGGTATCTCAACGGCTCATTGAATTTTACAGTCAGGCTGAATTCATAATTATCATCTGAAATGACCATCTTCACGATATGCTCTTCTGGTCTCAATGCCGGCAGCGTGAATGTACATAGTCCGTTTGCGGAGAACTGTATCTGAGATACCTTCTTGATGATCTTGCCGTTTGGGTCCTTCAGGAAAAGGTCTTCATCTCCGTCTATGTCGTATGTCATAGTGTATATCCTGTCGGTATGTCCACGAAGAAGGTTAAGAAGAAAGACACTGCTGTTGCCGACTTCCGTATTGACCTCGGCACGACAGATGAATCTGTCAGCATATGCTTCCTCAGTCGTGACTTCGAATCTTTCCTTCATCTCCTGACTATATTCTTCCGTCGTCACCTTTACTGTGAGTGAATGTTCGCCACGTGACATTGATACAATCTTCAACTGGAACATTCGGCTCTCCGTAAAATCCACTTTCGATCCGTTTATGAAGGTCTCTTCTTTCATAGTGAAGAGAGGAATAATCTCATCGTCCAGAGAATATGTCAGACTGTACTCCTTTGTAGGTTCATCTTCAAGCAGTTCGACAGTCACGACGTGACATAAAAGATCCTGACTGAACTGTACGGATAGGCCGCATCTGAATGAATTATCAGTCACTTCTACATCGTCCGGGATGACTGGAGGATCACAGGCTACAGCGATGATCATCGCCAGAAATAATGGTATTATGCTTCGTTTCATAGTGTTCTTTAGTAGGGGAAGCCCAGATGAGGGCCTCCCCGAATGAATTGTGTGTGATTGGTGTTGCAAGTAGCGTGATTAAGAACGGCTCACGCCAGGCCGTCTTCTATGGCTCCACAAGGAGCCAAGTGGCTTTCCGGACTAGCCGGTGATTCAGGAAGAATTTCATAGTAGAAGTGTTTGAAGTTTATAGTTTATTATCAGAAGTTCACTCTTAGTCCTGCACCGCATTCATAATGCACCTTGCCTAATTGAGAAACGAAATTCACCGGGAGTGTTCCCTTGAACACCAGTGCGACTTTCTCAACAAAGAACACTTCAGCCTCCACGGATGCATACAGTCCGTACAGAAATGTCCTTTTCCTTACATTCAACACGATATGTTCCGGCAGACGCTTCATAGGATCGACCACCTCATAGCCCAGAAATCCGCCTCCTCCTGCATATAGGCTTATTGCCCTTGACCTCGATGAGACCAGGCGGAACATATATCCTCCTTCTGCACACAGATCAGTATATCCGATTTTCGCAGCGGATGACAATGTCCTGGCGTAATCACTGCACCTGATTCCTGCGGTTCCATATCCTATGAGCGAATACTGCAGCCAGTCAAATCCCATCGAGACCGAACCATCTGTAATCCCAGCCGACGCGGTCATTGCATTCTGCCTGTCCGCAGTTCTCTGTGAGTATGCAGATGTGCAGAAAAGGCATCCGACCAGCATTGCAGTAATCACTCTTCTATAGGTTGATATGAGCATTGTTTCCTTGTTTTCGAATGCAAAGATGAAATAAATTTCTTTATTATGCAATATATTTTATTACATTTGTCGCAATTATGTTGCTTTAATAAACTTTATGGCCAAGAAAAGAGTCCCGACTACAAAACAGAGAACCATTGACAGGAAGATTGAAGAGATCATCCAGGTCAATGGTGTAACCAATCTTGTAGCCGACTTCAAGCTGACACATATGCGTGTCCTTATGGCCATAATAAAGCACCTTCAGGAGCCTATAAGGATAAAGGTTCGCACGCAGAAATACGGAGGCAAGGCGATAGATTAGGCTCTGCCACCCGCAACCTTGGGAGATTTCGGACTGACTCGGAAACTGACAATTCCGGTATCAGAAATATGTACGGGCAAGAACAATATGTACTATCTCGTGAAATGTCTCGACGAACTGAGACGGATGAGATGCGTGTTTCCGAAATTCAAGGGTAGGACAGACCGGTCCGTGAAGGTGGGATATATGTTCACGGGCCTCATCACGCACTATTACATAGAGCCATATTCCGGCAAGGTAGATCTCTTCTTCCTTGACGAAATGGTCAGAAGACTTCTTCTGACTGAAGAGGGATACGGCAGATATAACCTCAATCAAGCACTCGACTTCACCAACAAATACACCGTCCGTATGTATTGGCTTATCTGTTCGTGGAGACAACGGAGCGGATTCGTGATAAGCATTGAGAATATGCGTAGGCTGATGTCATCAGAGGACAAGTATCTGCGGTTGGACAACTTTATGAGGGCGGTTGTCGATAAGGCACACGCTGAACTGAAAGCACAGTCAAATATATATTTCGAGTACCGCCGAATGGAGAGGAATGGGCGTCAGTATCTGTGCATTAAGGTCAAGACGGTAATGTCTCAGGAAGAAAAGGAGAAGAAGACGGCACAGGCCTATGATCTTGTATATAGTATGATGGGATATCTGGGTGTTTCAGACACGGTTATGGTCTCGCTGATGAACAAGGTCGATCTCGATGACGTTCCGGCCTTCTGCCGCAAACTGGCAGATCTGCGTGATGTTATGACCGGAAGGACAGACATCTACGATACGGATGCCTATGTCCTTGCTGCTATGAACTCCTGGCTTGAGGACTGGGCAGCCCGTTATGAAGAAATCGAGGACTGAAAACAGCCCCCGATTTCTCGATTACATATCGTTCATAGAAAGTGCCCTGAAGTCTATATCCCAATTCTTGTGATGTCTGACAATTCCTGCAGCCTTTTCCTTAAGAACGTTCAGATTTATCTTGTCAGGGTTTCTCTTGACCTCGCCGATGACAACCTTTCTTTCCGTTTCATTCACAGCCACGAGATCGATTTCGTCAGTCTCATCCTTTCCCCAGTAATTTGTAACGATGTTGTATTCTCCGGATTCGACAAACAGTTGTCTTACATACTTCTCAAGGATGAAACCAGAATACGTATCGTAGTCAGCAAAGACCTTGTCCTGCACATACTGCATATTCTGAATCTCTACCGCACTTCTGTATTTGTAGATGAAGCGGAACCAGAAATTCAGAAAATTATCGGATATGGAATACCTCACGTTTCTGCTGTTTTCACCAGATAGATAAGGTCTCCTTTTCTGCACTATGTCATAATCTTTTTCAAGATTGTCAAGGAATCCACCCGGTTCGATTCCGGTGTAACTCTTTATTTCTCCACGTGCAGTATTACCTGTAGCAAGTGCGGCAAGTATCGAGAAGTAATTTCCGTAATCCTTGCCGAACTCGTCAGTAAGCATCTCCTTTGCCTCATCAATGAAATACGAACCAAGGCTGATTGTTGACCTGATCATATCCCCTTTTGTGTAGGCTTCGCATATCATAAGCTGCTCTACGTATTTCGCGACACCGCCAGTAATCATATAAAGGCAAAGAAGGTCTTCATTTGTATAGTCCGGATTGAAATCCGCCAATATCTCCTTAAGAGTCGAGATACTGAACGGTCTTATCTTGAACCTTGCAGTCGCTCTTCCGTAAAGCGGCTCGTCCTTGTCATCAAAGATCTTACGCATCTTTGAGTAGATTGAGCCACATATGACAAGGTTTATTCTTCCTTCATCCTTATTGCTGTCCCATACATCCTGTATCTCGGAGAAAAGTGACTCATTGGCATATTTCAGATTCTGAAACTCATCGAATACAAGAGTGAAGTTCTTTCTTTTGGAAATGGTCATCGCTACGCCAAAGAGCCTTGAAAATGAAGTAAACTCACCGATATCCTCGTGTAGTTCCTCACGGATGATTTCCGCGAACTCCTTGCATAACAGACTCTCGCTTTTCTTTCCCACGAAGAAATAGACAAACGGGGCCTTCTGGAAGGCCTTCTTGATCAACGTGGTCTTTCCGATTCGCCTTCTACCAGTAATGATAGTCATCTGCGAGTGGTCGGCAGATCGTTTCTCAATCTGCATCAATGCCGATCTTTCGGCTTCTCTGTCGTAAAATTTCATCGTAATTCGTTATTAATGCAACGCGCGTTACTGTAACCGACGTTACAATACAATGCAAACATAGTAATAAATCTTGTTTTGTGCAATCATTCGTATTCCGATTTCTATAATTACCGATGATTGCAGCGTCTATGCCTATATTGAACCTATATGCATGAAAGGTACTAAAAATGTAGGAAGTCCGTTTTAAAGGTACTAAAAAAGTAGGAACTGAATATCAGATAGTTGTACGAACCCCTGCCGGGGAGCGTCAGCTGGTGCTGTCGGAGGTTTGGAGAGCCAACATCCAAGCTCGAACATAAGGCTTTTTCTTGAGCCATATTTGTGTGTGGTTCATAAAAAATGTTGATATTGTAAAAAAATAGGAACTAGTGTAACGTCTTGACGACATATAGAAATTAACAATCGACGATCTTCGGGTACAATGAAGCCAGCTTTACCCTTGCATCCTTCGTTTGGAACTGCCATACGATTTTGC
>JBJFDE010000034.1:0-3074 GCA_051889855.1 Candidatus Cryptobacteroides sp.
GACACAAGATGGTGTTACTGATGTTACAGTAACTAAACCGACTCTTGATGAGTGGGTTACGTTTGCGGCAACTGTTGCGGGAGAAGCAGCAAGCATAAAGGAGGCAACTGATAAAGTCCAGGCAGCTGGCAATGAAGCAAAAACTATGTCGGAAAATGCTGCTAAGGAGAAGAATCCAATGAAGGCAGGCAAAGCTGCAAAACAGGCAAAGGCAGCTGCAGCAGTTGTTTCATTCGGGAATGAAGCAACTCCTATATTATTGGAAGAAAGTGCTGCTCAGGCAAAAGCTGTGAAAGAGATTATCGACACTCTAAAATCGGGAAAGAATCTATAAACATGTATAATAGCTGTAGTAATTTATGATGCGGCTGATTACAATAGTAATTGCTATGGCTGTGTGTACCCTTGCCGGGTATGCACAGCCTTATAGCGATACCGACAACCGCCAAGTGGTGGGTGTTGCCGAATTTTCATGTAAGGAACAAAGTCCCTATACACGCCTTGTCACTGAAAAAGTGGTTGAAATGCTTACCCAAAGCAAGCGGTTTATAGTGGTTGATCGCACGAGTAGAGACAAGATAGTTGAGGAACTTGAATTGCAGAAAACCGAGGCTTTTATCGACAGTAGGAATCTTGTGGAACAAGATGTGGCTGTAGCAGCCGAAAAAATGATTGTAGGAGAAATAGTTAAAATTCCGGTATATCGTATCCGCAACGGTGATGGTTCTGTACGTGGATATAAAGCAAGTGTTGCATTTCAGATGAAAGTGGTGGATGTATCTACCGGCATAAGCACAGAGGCTATGAGTTTTCAGGGAAAGGCAAGCAATGAGTGCTTATCTCCCGAGAGTGCCGTAACTATGGCAATGTGCTCGTTGCAAGATGATATTGCAAGGTTCTTTAGGGTTAATTTTCCTGTAACTGCAAAACTTGTCAAGATTATAAAAGAGAACAATGGTGTCGCCGAAATTCTACTCATAAAGGCTGGAAAACAGCAAGGTGTTAAGGTCGGAGATAGGTTTGCAATTGATAGCATCGAAATTTGTGAAGGAGAACAGCTCCCCACAAAATTAGGAGTTGCGAGTGTTATTGCATTAAGAGGGGATTCATTCTCTGAATGTAAAGTGTCGAAAAAAGAGGGGAAAGCAATTTATGAACTTCACCGAGACAAAAAGCCAATTCTTTGCACTCTTGAAATAAAATAAAAAACGCTTGTGTTGAATTAAGATATGTAACTTTATAACAATGAAGAAAACTATAACTATGCTTTTGGCAATCTGCTCTTTTGCTTTGGCAGTTGCTCAGACTGGTATTATAAATCCAAAGATAATGGTTATTCCATACACAAAAAGTGGAGAGGATTTGGCTAATGTTATAGAGAATGATGTCAATAAACGAATAGTCCTGGCAAAGATTCGTGAAGCATTCGACAAGAGAGGATATTTAACAATCGATTTCATGGCGTTGGCAAGAATGTCGGGAACAACGGGTGATGTTGCGCATTCAGCGTTGGCACTTCTAAAGAAATCGGGAGCAGACATTTATGTGGAGGCTGAAATAGATGTTGTACTTTCTCCGAGTGGAAATAGCGTCAATACGATTCTTACTGCTTATGATGCTGTAACAGGTGAATCTTTGTCGAATAAAGTGGGTAATAGTGGAAAATTCTATACCGATGATATAGGGAGACTTGGCACAAAGGCAGTAGAGAAGGTTGTAGATGAGTTTGTCGATACTATGCAATCGAGATTCTCTGTTGCTTCGACTAAGGTATCTACTAAACGACTTAATCACTATGGAGACGTGATTGACTCCGATATCCCTGAGACAGCAATTGCAAATGATGCAACTTTTGTGTTTTCAATAGGCAATGAAAATTATATGCACGCAGATCCAGTTCCATTTGCTATTAACGATGCTGACATATTTACAGAGTATTGCAATAAGACATTGGGCGTATCAAAACAAAATATCAGCATTTATAAAGATGCAACTTATGGCACGATGCTGCAGATGGAGAACCGAATGAAAGAAATCGCAGAGGCTTTTGCTGATGAAATAGGTAACATTACATTTATATTCTACTATTCAGGGCACGGATTCCCAGAGGAAGGAACTCAGAACGCATTTTTACTTCCTATTGATGGGACTCCTAAGCAACCGGAAATCTGCTACTCGTTACAACGGCTTTACTCACACATTGGAAACCTTGGAGCGAAGCTGTCGATTGTGTTCATTGATGCGTGTTTCAGTGGCTCGAAACGCGGAGACGGAATGATTTCGCAGGCTCGAGGTACGGCGATAAAACCAAGGGATTGTGAACCAAGTGGTAACACATTGGTGTTTTCGGCTGCTACCGGAATGCAAACGGCATATTCCTACGAAGAAAAAGGCCACGGAATGTTTACCTATTTTCTGCTCGATAAATTGAGACAGTCGGGAGGAAATGTTTCACTTGGTGAGCTTGGCAAATATGTGAGTGCAAAAGTAAATCAATATTCTGTATTAATAAACCAAAAAAAACAATCTCCTGATGTTATAGCTTCTCCGGATATAAATAATTGGGAATCAATCACATTGAAATAATAATCTTTGTGGTTCGATAGAAATCTCGCAATGAGAATGAATAGTTGTGTTATTCAGTATTTTAAAATTCTGATTGGCATTAAATGGTTGAAGGTCAGGTGAATATATGGCATTTTAGCTTGCATTTCTGCAATTAAGCCTGTGAGAGACGTGAGAAAAATGTGGGGAAAGTAAAAACGCTTGATAATCAAATGATTACCAAGCGTTTGTAGTACCCAGAGCCGGGATCGAACCGGCATGGAAGTGAATCCACTGGTGTTTGAGACCAGCG
Source organism: Candidatus Cryptobacteroides sp. (assembly GCA_051889855.1). Classification (GTDB taxonomy): domain Bacteria; phylum Bacteroidota; class Bacteroidia; order Bacteroidales; family UBA932; genus Cryptobacteroides. Next base: position 2,858 of record JBJFDE010000034.1, read on the forward strand.
CGTCTACCGATTCCGCCATCTGGGCTTTTCGGTGGTGCAAAGATACAACGATTTTTTGATATATCAAGCGTTTTGGGGCGTTTTTTTGCGTGTAGTGCGGATTTTTTGTGATTTTTAGGGGCGGTGGAGCGGCATTGCTGCGCTCGCTGCGGGGGTGGTGGCAGGGTTAGTAGTGGTGTGGGTGGATGAAGGTGTTCATTGCTTGGGCGGGGTCGTC
>JBJFDE010000035.1:0-3064 GCA_051889855.1 Candidatus Cryptobacteroides sp.
GTCTGGCTGTCAGTGTCGGTCAGCACATTTTCAGCAGCCGCCCAGAATGCCTCGGAGGACTTGTATTCGAAGAAAAGTTTTTGAATTATGGTGTTCATGCCCTTAATTGTTTTAAATCTCGTTTCAGTTTGCATATAACTTTGTAAATTTAGGTAGAATTTCGTTATTATTTCCAATTATTTGGATGTTTGTCTTATGTATTATAACTTAGCAAGTTGATAAGTTTTATGAAATCGGACATAAAAATTGATAGTATGAAACGATTGTTTTGTATTCTTGCTTTATTGTTTGCGGGTTTGCCAGTCCTGCTTGCGCAGACTTCTCTTGTGCGAGTTTTCAAACCTGTTGAATCGTCTAAATTCAATACGGATAATACATATCTCAGTGGTGCATCTGTCTCCTCTGCGTTCAAACTTGGCTCTCCGTCCGGAGGACTTATAGCAGATGGCATCAAGGGTACGGCTGTTTTCAATGTAAATGGCAGTTATGACAAATTGAGTTTCGCAGTTGGCCCGAATATGAGCGGAGAAGGTTTTCTTAATGAAAACTCAATCGTGACAATAAAGGCTGACGGAAGAATCATCTTTGATGAAGTTATCTTTGCAAATGATGCACCGCGTTTCTTCACATTGGATATTAACGGTGCCAATCAACTGGTCTTTACCGTTTTCAAAGGCTCAGTCAGCATTACTTTCGCCAATGCTATGCTTTGGAAATCCGGTCAGACAGTCTCAAATCCAAATAATTTATATCCAAAAGTTCCGTCTGGCAAAGTGAAACTTGTCAGCGAATTGCCTTATTATTTCATCATTCCGGGCGGTAAGGTAAAACCTGTGGCAGGAGACAAGTTCAAGACAAGTATGAGCCAGGAAAAGACTATCAATGTTTCGGGCAAGACTTATGACTCCGGCCTCGCTTTTTACATTAATGAGGCCATCATAGGAAAGGAGTTCGGACATGCCTGCTTCTGGCTGAACAAACGTTATGACAAGCTTTCATTCATTGCAGGTCCTCGTGACAATCAGAGCAGCAATGCCAGTGTCTGGCTGGTCGTGAAAGGAGACAGGAAAACCATATTCGAGGGATGCATCAGACAGAGTGACCTGTCGAAGCAGATTGTGCTGGATGTGGCTGGTGTTGAAGAGGTTACATTTATAGCCGAATACAGGAACAGCGATTTGCTCGGTGGAATGACACTTGGTGTTGTGGATATATATGCGCATCCTCAGGGGGATGCTTCGGTTCCGCAAGCCGGCACCATCAACCCGAACAAGGAGAGAATTGCCAAGCTGCCGGATGTATGTCCGTTGATGTCCAACATCAGGCCTTTCTCCGTCAGGGGAATCAGCAAGGCTAGCCAGACTTTGTTCGAGGGTGAGTCACGCCACTATACCTTCTCTATGGGAGGCATCAAATATTGGGAAGGCCTTCTGCTTACTACCGGCAATACTATTCTTGGTGATCCTATTGATTCTTATGCTGAATTCGACCTTGCCGGTGAATATGACTGGATAAGCTTTGATGCAGGTTGTCTCAGCAAGAGGAATTTTATGGATGACGACAATCTTCTTATATATGTGGATGACCAGCTTGTTTTCGACCATAAGATTTACTGTACCTGGCCAAATCAGCATTATGTTCTGCCTCTATACAAATGCCGTACTCTTAAGTTTGCAAGAAGGGGAAGCGGAAGTCAGAAGCAAACCGTTATTGGCTTGGGTGATATAGTCCTGTATCGTGGAGAACCTGTCGAAAACAATCTTTTTGTCCGTGAGGAGCCGGATTGTCCATACGAGACTGATTTGATCGACCTTTGTCACAAACCATATTTCCATTACAATGGAAGGTTTGTCAGTGACCTTACCAATTTCAATATGAATGACTGTTTCCTTGACGGAAGCACCATTACCAAGTGTTTCAGGATGAAAGATGGCCGGGAAATCAATAAGGGTTTCCTTCTTGAGACCAACATTCCTCTCGGCCTTGAGAATGTGACTGTAATGGATGTAGCGTTTATGTTGCTGACTGGAGTCGGAGCAAGTGTCGGAGCTTCAGATGTTTCCGCTTATACCGGTGTCAGTGCCGGAGCCTCCGGAACACCGACTCTGGGCATTTTCCTACTACTGAACGATCAGAACAACAAGCAGTCTTCCGCCGCGGCATTCAATACTTTCGGGCAATATGAAAGTTGTACTTTCACAGTCGAGAATGTTCTTGAACATGTTGATGAGTTTGACCAGGTATTCGCGAACAAAAGCAGGGAGGCAATCACCAATCCAGTCAAACTGAATGTAATCGCTGATCACGTGCTTGTCGGCGAGTTCTGGCTAGACAATAAGATGCAGCCTCTTACTGTGACCGTTCCAATATTCAAGTGCAAGCAGCTGATGTTCTGGCTTGAGTGCGGTGATGTCCGTTCCGGACAGTATGTGTTCCACGACCTTAAACTCAGCAAAAAGCCTTGTAACCTGGCTATTCCTGAAAAATACACTCCTGGAAACATCAAGCCTTCAATGTCACAAGAAGAGTATTCTCAAGCATCTGTCAGTGAGCCGGTTTCTGAATCTGTGCCTTCTGCCGGACCATCATCCAAGGGCTCCAAAAAGAAAACAAAGCAGCAGAAGGCTGAGCCTCGTGTTGAATGGGAAGTCAAGTCATACTACAGTGGGGTGGGGGCAATAGACTCGTATCTCCGGAATGTGACACAAATCTGGAAGTCAACCCGGGAATATCAGAACGGGACTTACGAAATGCCTGCATATTCCCAGACTTATGTCCAGGCTACCGATGGGAGAGTGTACAAGTGTTTCTCTTTCGTCGATTCACGGGGAGCAAGGCTGTCGTTTTCTGATATGATTGCCAAATTGGAAGCAAGGATTGACAAAGGTAATTCATTGCTCGATGACATTTCTATCGTGCAGCTGGGAGTTGCTTCTGCGACACTAGGCATACCTCAGCTTCAGAGCATCCAGAGTATCAGCACCTTCAGCAAGCTTTTGAAAATAGCCCCGAAGGCATTAAAGCAGTGCAATAGTGATATTGAGCTGTATATTGCACAGTCTCA
>JBJFDE010000036.1:0-3062 GCA_051889855.1 Candidatus Cryptobacteroides sp.
AAACATAAGAAGTACGGCTCGTACGGTTATGGATATGGCTACGGTTACGGCTACGGTTACGGCTATGGCAATTCCTCAAGCCATGAATAATTGATATTATGGGATTACTGGACCTTTTCAATAAAAAGACTTCATTGGAGGCCTCCGGCCTTCTGAACCTCAAAACAGACCGTCATTCCCACATCCTTCCGGGTGTGGATGACGGTTTCAGGGTTTTGAATGACTCGTTGAAAGCTCTCGAATATCTTGAAAAGCAAGGTATTACCAAGGTATGGTGTACTCCTCACATTATGGAGGAGATGCCCAATACCACAGAAGACCTGCGCAGCAGGTTCAATGAATTGTGTGAAGCGTATAAAGGCAACCTTGAACTTCATCTTGGTGCCGAGTACATGATGGACATGCTATTTGAGGAGAGGCTGTCCACAGATGACCTGATTGTGGGTGATGACGGATTCCTTATGATGGAAACCTATGCTGACAATCATTCGACGAATATCTTCGAAGTGTTCAAAAGAGTGATTGCAAAAGGTTACAAGCCACTTTTTGCCCATCCGGAACGTTACAGATACCTTAATCAGGAAGATTATCGGATCTTGCATGACATGGGCGTAAGTTTCCAGCTGAACATCCCTTCAGTAGTAGGTTATTACGGAGAAGATGCTTACAGGAAAGCATTCATGCTCCTTCAGAATGGCTGGTATTCCTGCATGGGATTCGATGCCCACAGACTCGGCGCACTTCAAGAACAGTGTGAGGGACAACATCTCAGGAAAGAAATTGTCCCATATTTGAAGTTCTTTGGATAAAAGAAAAATAGAAATGTTGAAGAATATTTTAAAAAACTTAGCCGGTTGGTATTTCTCCAGCAAGACGTTGCCATATTGGTGCGTCCTGATGATTGATTGTGTCATTATACTGTTTTCCGGAATACTGGGAATGTATGTTGACTTCGGCGGCTCATATCTGGCTGGTCATTTCTGGTCATGTACCCTTGGGTTGTTGATTTCCCTGATACCGATGCTTGTGTTTTTCAAGCTGTTCCATACATATTCTGGTATCATCAGATATTCATCATTTGTTGATTTGCAGAGAGTGGCCCTTGCAAACGTCTGTGGCATTCTGACGGCCTATCTGCTTGGCATTCTTCTGTCGATGATTCCATGGTTTGCAGCCAATGTCTGCTTCCCACAGTTGATTGGGGCCTTCGTACTGTTTTGCAGTGCAACGCTTCTGATGTGGTTTGAGAGGGTGCTTGTAAAGAGAATCTTCGATACATTCAACATTGATGCAGCCATTCCGGTGGCAATCTATGGAACCAAGGCTGGAGGTATCAGTGTAGCAAAAAGCCTGAATTCAATCCGCGAAAAGAAATACAACCTCAAGTTGTTCATCTCAGACGGAAAAGAGATGAAAAACACCTACCTCATGGGTAAGAAGGTATATCTCAACGGTGAGGGAATCGGTGCCAAACTGGTTGAACAAGGTGTAAAGGTCCTTCTTGTGTCTCCTTTGAAGAGCGAAAAATTCCGTTCCAACGAACAAATGGTGGATGAAATCATCGGCTCCGGAATCAAGATTATGATGATGACAGGAGGCGAAGAATGGGATGGAAAGAGCCCCCTCAGCCATGACCAGCTCCACGAGGTGGATATCGAAGACCTTCTTCCGAGGGACAAGATTGAGGTGGACATGGATGCAATAGGTGCCTTGCTGAAAGGCAGGAGAATCATGATTACCGGAGCAGCCGGAAGCATCGGCTCCGAAATCGTAAGACAGGTTGCCACATTCGGCCCTGCTGAAATGATTCTGATTGACCAGGCTGAAACTCCGATGCATGACGTGCGGCTCATGATGGCAAGGCAGTACTCGTCAATCAAGAACGAAACCATCGTCACAAGCATCACGAATCAGGGTCACATGGAGAAGATTTTCCAGGAGCACAAACCTGAATATGTCTTCCATGCTGCTGCCTACAAGCATGTTCCTATGATGGAAGACAATCCGGCTATTGCCGTCCAGAACAATATTTACGGAACAAGGGTGATAGCAGACTTGGCAGTAAAATATGGCACCAAGAAATTTGTCATGATTTCAACGGACAAGGCTGTGAATCCTACGAATGTGATGGGATGCAGCAAGCGAATCTGTGAAATCTATTGTCAGAGTCTCAACCAGGCCATCCAGTCAGGCAAAGTCAAGGGAGAAACCCAGTTCGTGACCACCCGATTCGGAAATGTGCTTGGCTCTAACGGAAGCGTCATCCCAATCTTCAAGGAGCAGATCCGTAACGGCGGGCCTGTAACCGTTACCCATCCTGATATAATACGCTATTTCATGCTGATTCCTGAAGCATGCCGTCTGGTGCTTGAAGCCGGTACCATGGGCAAAGGTGGAGAAATTTTCGTATTCGACATGGGCAAGCCGGTCAGAATCGTTGACTTGGCAAAGAGGATGATTCTGCTTTCAGGTGCAAAGGATATCCAGATTAAATTTACCGGCCTTCGTGACGGAGAGAAACTGTACGAGGAGGTGCTCAATGACAAGGAAGGCACAGTACCGACTGTACATCCGAAGATTATGGTTGCAAAGGTACGCGAATATGACTATGCCGTTGCATGCAAGAATGAGCAGCGCCTTCTTGAAGCTTCATATTCATTCGATGACATGGACATTGTGCGGATAATGAAGGAAATCGTTCCGGAATACAGGAGTAAATGCTCCAAATATGAGGTCCTTGACAATTAATAAACGTAAATTATGTTGATTGAAAATGTATCCCTGGCGGGAAAGACTGTCCTTGTGACTGGTGCAGCGGGCTTCATCGGAGCCAATCTTGTAAAACGTCTGTTTGCCGATGAAAAGGATATCAGGATAATCGGAATAGACAGCATCACTGACTATTATGATGTCAATATCAAATATGGAAGACTTGATGAGATAGCTTCACTAGGCAGGGACTGGACATTCATCAAAGGCAATATTGCAGACAGGGATGTACTCGAAAGCATATTCAGGGACTATGCTCCTGCAGTTGTCGTGAACCTTGCTGCTCAGGCAGG
>JBJFDE010000037.1:0-3062 GCA_051889855.1 Candidatus Cryptobacteroides sp.
TCCCAAATATGTAGGATGGCACGTACGTCCTTGACATATTTGCGAGCAACGTTGATTTTGGCCCCGACCGTAAGACCGGTAACTTCTTGGCGTCCGGAGCAATGATTCAGACGAGTCTTTTTCTCGTTAATAGTGAAGTGTTGCTCGGATATGATGCGCTTCAATTCTTTGCGAAATTCGCTTTCAGATTGATACACATTGTGCATTGAGCTGAACGTAATATCATCGGCATAACGCGAGTAATGCAAACCGAAACGTTTGGCCAAACCGTGGAGACGGCGGTCAAGCGTATCACAAATGGCATTTGTGAGCAATGGCGATGTCGGTGCGCCCTGAGGAAGCACGAAACATTCGGCGAAAGCCTCGTTCTCGTCATATCGCACCGATTTGATTGCGCAAAATCCGGCAATTACACCGGCAATTTTGGGGTTGAAGTTGAACGGTGCGAGTTGTAGGCGTTTCCAGACACGCGCCTGGTCGATGCTTGGGAAGAAATCTTGCAAGTCGATGTTGAAAACGTAGTTCTGATTGGTGTGCATTCGTGCATTGTCAACAATCGACCGGCCCTCCGTGAAGCCCATAGCATACGGAGAAGGCGTGTACAATGCTTTGAAGATTTCGTTCAGACAGAGTTGGAACCATTTGAGATTGCCGCATGGCGCGCAGATTTGGCGCATGTCGCCCGACTTTTTCGGAATCTCGAAAGAATAGTAGCGTTTCTTATCATTTTTTGGATTGCAAAGGATAAGGAACTGCTTGCGAGTAAATGGGTAAGATTTATCGCCCAACAAGTCCGCCTTAATCTCGTTGAGGAGATTAAAGAGGTCTTTTCGGCTTTCGAGAGCCCGAGCTTTGTCGATAAGTGTTTCTTTGTCCATTTAGTCGATTTTGAAGTTTATGAAAATTGGCACGTGGACTGAAGCTTCGTTTCTTTATGTCTTGTAAGACTTTCAATATTCAGATTTCATAATACATTAATTATTAAATCTGATATTCAATCGAGATTAACTTGTCGGATGAGGAGCCACTGCACCGCAAGAAGACACGGTAATCTCGTAGAAGCCAATTGACCATTGGAAATTCCCTTTCGGGAAAGTACCCGGCAATTCGTCGGGCAAGTTCAAATGTCTGCTTCAGCCCACAATGTCAATGTTCTTTTCGGTTGCAAATTTACGAATAATTTGCGAACTGAATGTTCGCTTTATTCGAGAATGTTGTTAGTCGATGTTCCAATAAGCATCTGGCTCGCCATCGAAGGCATCGTTAATCACATCGTCGGAATATCCTGCCACATCCTGAGCGTATGTCCCGGCATATTCGCCGTAATGGGTGCCGTAATCGTCTTGTTCGTAATCGTAGTATTCGTCTTCCATATTGTCGTTGTTTTTGATTTACGATGTAAAGGTACGGTAGCGTTGCGAACGCAATGTTCGCATCTAACAACTTTCAAGAAAAAGATTCATATCGAAATTTCATGCAGTTTATGCGATCAACAATCTTGTCGCGTAACGAAACGGGGGTGAGAACGATAAGGTCATCGCCCCATGCTGTAAGTTCGCGGATAAGTTCAAAGTTCTCCCGGCATTCAATCGTGAGAAAATCACCCGATTGAAGTTGAGGATAGAGGACGTGCAGCTTATCTGCACGGTCTCCCTTAATATGGATTTGCGAGCCATGGACAGGTTTGGTGTGAATATAACCCTTTATGGCATCGCTGATCCAAAAGAGAATTTGTGTGAGCGGAGCATCTTCATTGAAGGTTACGCCAATGATTTCCTCAAAGCGCTCTTCAAGGTCGGTTTCACAAGGCTTGAAAGTATAACCAGCTTTCACCTCAATTTCGACAAGTCTGTCAAGGGCGAAATTGAGTATGCGGTTGGTGTCGTAAGCGCCGCCAACGATGTACCATCGGCGGTTATACTCTTTGAGGAGATAAGGCGAGATTATGACCTTTCGCTCCGTCGAATCCAAGAACTTGCGGTAAGTCAACTCAACGACTTGCTCGTTTGAAATGGCGGAGAACAATGATGCTATTAGCGTAGAGTTTTCTACCAAATTCTTGGAAAGCGAAATGATTGGTTTCCTTTCTTCCACTTTTAGCTGCTTGCGAAGTTCGGCAAGCCACTCAAAGTTGTCGAGGCCATCAAAGCTACCGAGTGTTGTGAGAGCCGATTCAAGAACGGCTTTCTCATCCTCGGTCAGTTTCTTCTTGAAAATGGAGAAAGTCGGGTCAGCGTAGCGCAGACATCTTTTCTTATATACGCGGTCGTTTACGGTGGTCGCATCTATTGAATAACGTTCGAGTTCAACGCTGAACGGACTGCTCCATTCCAGATACTCAATATCTTTTTCGATGCACCGTTTGCTCACGCCATCGTCAATGCCAAATTCCGGTAGATGCTCGTTGACAAAGTCCGTGATGTCCTGAATCGACACAGCCTTGTGTCGGTTAGCCAGCATTGAATCAATCAATGCATATCTTGTCATCGCGTTCTTATTGCTCGGCATAATCGTCAAGATGAAGGTTTCGAATAATTACGACTCCGTCTTTACCTACCATCATTAGGCGTTTATTCCCATCGGAAAAAGAAACGGATGCAACAGATCTTTTTACGGAAGAATCAGCGATGCCTTCTTCAGATAAGTCATGAAAAGAGATTATATCCTTTGAAAAGTTGCCGGTTGCTCTTATTTCAACAAGAGAAGATGGTTGATGTCCCCATCCAATTTGTATATTGCCATCTTTGTCATATTTTGATATATAGCCTTGTGAGGACAGTGCAAAATACTCGCCGTCAGGAGAATAAGTCAAGAAGTTTCTGCCTATGATTTCTTTAATGTCCTCAGAGTTGGTTTCGTATCCCGTTTCATCAGATATAAATAATGTGTTAGGATTGCTTGTATATGCTGCTAAACTTCCTGTTTTAGAAAAAGCTGTATTCCACACTGCTCGATGAGTATCCTTATGTATGATTGTTCTCTTTTCAATTAAGTCATATAATAAGAACAATCCTCTGCCTCGATACCCTGCCAAAGCGACGTATCTCGAATCGTATGAGAAT
>JBJFDE010000038.1:0-11370 GCA_051889855.1 Candidatus Cryptobacteroides sp.
TCTCAAGCCACTCCAGAGGGTTCTGGCCAGTTCCGTTCCAGGATCCGTCTTCAATGCTGGCAAGTGAACCGTCAGCTTTGAAAGGATTATAATACGGAAGCATGAACCTGGATGCCGAAATAGGAGTAAGAAGATTGTAGCTTCCCTCATCAGCCTGCATGATGTTCTGATAGTTGAACATAGTATTGGTTCCAATCTTCAGCCATTTGGCCATCACCTGTTCAAAATTGAAACGCATCGAATAGCGTTCGAATCCGGAACCGGGAGCAATACCGTCCTGATTGTAATATCCACCTGAGAAATAGTAGTTTGTCTTGTCGTTGGCTCCCGAAACAGAGAGCTCATAGCTCTGCAGGAGAGCATCGTCCTTATAGATGGCATCCATCCAGTTGACATCAGTCTTGCGGAGATAGTCGTAGTCCTTGCCGGAGTCGAGGCCGATTTCCCGTTCATACTGGATTCTCTCTTCGGTATTCATCAGGTCCCACTTGCCTTGAGCTATAGCTGAGATACCGAGCTGCATTCTGTAATTGATTACAGGCCTGTCCATGTTCCTTCCCCTCTTGGTAGTGATTACAATCACACCGTTTGCTGCACGTGCACCATAAATGGAAGTTGAGGATGCATCCTTCAGCACTGACATGCTCTCGATGTCCGCAGGATTGATGGTGTTGAAATCCGATGCGGAAATAGCAACGCCGTCGAGAATGTACAGAGGGGCTGTTCCCGAGTTGATGGAGTTGGTACCACGGATGGTCATGGTTGCGGAAGAACTTGGTTCACCAGTATTTGACAAGACCGTAAGTCCGGCAACCTGTCCCTGAAGGGCCTGGTCGAATGCCGCTGTCGGAGTGCTTTCAAGCTTATCTGACTTGACTGTCGAGACTGAACCGGCTACTGTTCCCTTTTTCCTGACTCCATAAGCGATGACCACCACATCGTCAAGCCTCATGCTCTCTGTTTTCATCGCAACATCAAACCTGAATGTTTCAGACTGTGGAACAACTACTTTTTCATCAAGAAAACCGATGCTGGAAAACACCAGTTCGGTGCCGGGAGCGACCTCGATGGCATAGTCTCCGTCGAGCGAGGTAATGACCCCGACTCCCGGACCGGCCATTACAGCCACTCCCATCAAAGGAAGCCCGTCATCGGCAGAGGTCACGATACCGCTGACCTTTACAGCTTGTTGTGCATGAAGCATGCCGCTTCCTGTCAGGACAAATGCTGCTGCCGCGAGAATTAGTTTCTTTATATTACCCATTATGTTTATTTATATTTTCGTCGGATTATTAGATTGTTTCATCCACAAAAGGTCACAAAATTACTGCCTTATTTATTAATAAACAAATCAATTCAACCAATTGAAAATCAAGAATGGTGATATTGAATGGGCCCCAAAAAGGCGAAAAAATAAGAAAGTGTAAGTTTCTTATAAGATTAATCAGGAAATATCCATGAATAATCATTGCAGAACTTACACTTTCCAAGCAAATTTAAATGATTAATAAAAGCACAAAAAGTTACGGGAAAGAATATTCAGACACATTTTTGACACCTGGAAGGCCGAAATATGCCTCAACAATGTCACCACGCACCATGACTTTTTTTCCGAGGAGCTCAGGATTGTCTACAAGATTTAGTGCATCCCTGACACTTCCGGCAGGCAGACTTACAGACATGCCGGACGAGCGGTCGATGATACTCGAGCGGGGGCCTATCAGAATATTCGTCCTGGATGAAAAAGGCGGATCGAATTTGGCCGAAGCAGATGAAAGGTCACCTCCGACAATATAGCCACACACCCAAACATCTGTTGCACCAATTGACTCCCTGGCCTGTGCTATGGTCATGGCATCATCAGAACTGCCACCTGAACTCTCCCCTTCTCCTACGATGAACGTAGCATCATTCCAGACTCTTGAAGTATCAATGGATATTGATATTCCCTCCTTTGACGGATTGGAAGCAGCGACAGCCCCGACACTTATTGTAAGCATGTCACGTGCAAGTAAAGTCCTGGACATGAGGGTCTGTTCCTGCTGGGATGTGGACATTACCAGCGAGACCGTTCCGGGACTGAAATATGCAGTTCGTTTTTCAGAATAACTGTACATGAGCTTTCCCTGGGCAGATTTCAGGAAAAGGACGGAATTGGGGCATTCCGTAAGGAACTCACGGGCAATCTTCAATTTTACCCCGCAATTTTGCTGGGTACAGAGCAATTTGACACTCACAATCCCGCCGGAAGGAACCACTACGCATTGTTCATCGCCGAACTGCGGAGAAGAAAAGGCCGGTGCCTTGAATTCAGATGACAGTACCGATACTGTACAGCTCCCGCTGCTTGACTTTATAACCTCCGGCGAATCGCCGTATTTCCCCTCATATATGATTTTCCCTGACGGGTCCTTTACAGTAAGCAAAAAATCACTTGTGTCAGGCAGGTCCAGCCCGGCACGTGTCATGACTCTGTATGAATCATCGAATGATATGCGTATTTCCCCATGATGCATTCCAAGATTGCCATCACACGAAATCGTCAGAAAACACACTGACAAAAAAGCCAGCGATAAAATGATGTGGAAAGTCAAACAATTTTTCATAAACAATCTCCTCTTGTCTGTTAGCCGGCAACTTCGCTGCCTGACACAAAAGTAGATTGGATTTCCCACAAAAAATGATTAAAAGAGAAAAATAAGACTATCAATTTTTTTTGATAGTGTTTTATTTGTTTTTAATAAAAATTCACGGGATAATCGCATCACTGCGATCACCCCGCTACTTAACCTAAACTTAAACTATGAAAAACTTCGTTGCAAATATACAGATAATTAATTAATTGTCAATATCTACAGTACGAATTCTTGCATATTTAAGTATCAAAATCTTTTCTCCGTAGTCATCAAATGTTATTTTTGCTTTCATATCAGTTGCATTTCCTGTTATTTCGATGATATTTCCGAAACCGAAACGATTATGTTCTATCCTCTGACCAGCTCTCAGTTCGAGTATTGGAGTAGGGATGAAATCCGCATCCGGAGTGCGTTTTGGAACCGGTTTCATCGGTCGGACAGGAAGAGGTTTTGATGACTGGCCATAACGCCAGGACTGGAAACTGGTCTGAGATTTTGGCTTTCCCCAATTGGATTTGAAGTCCTCATCCCCCCTTGTACCAGTATCCGAATCCTCCGAAGTCAGAGGGTTTGCTATATATTGATTGTCAACTTCCCTTACAAAACGGCTCGGAGAATTGCTTTCATGCTTGCCGTTCCTCATCCTTGTTGATGCAAAAGATAGTTGCAGGGCAGTCTTTGCCCTTGTCATCGCGACATAAAACAATCTTCTTTCTTCTTCTATTTCATTTTCTGAAGCAAGGAAACCTCCCGAAGGGAAAATATTCTCTTCCATTCCAGCTACAGTAACATAAGGGAACTCCAGGCCCTTGGAGGAATGGACGGTCATAAGGGCGATTTTGTTGGCGGAATCCTCGTCATCCTCCATATCCACGGCACTGAGCAACGACACATTTTCGAGATAGTCCCCCAATGTGACCACATCAAAGTCGGAATCAGCCAGTTCCGTTCCATCCCCGACCATGCCATCGGCCTGCATCTGCTCGAACATCTCATTATGTTTTTCCTCTATGAAAGCAGAGACGCTGTTAAGAAGTTCCTCCACATTGGCAGTTCTGGACTGGCCCTCTATGCTGTTGTCGCTCTTATAGAACATCAGGAGTCCGGATTCGATTGCAAGTGCGGCAGCTACATCCTTGGCATCATCTTTCAGAGCCCTGAGCGCGAACTTGCCCATCATATCACAGAATTCCCTTATCTTCCTGACAGCCGCAGATTTCAAACCGAATGTTTCCAGATCATCGGAGTATGCTGTCCTGAAAAGAGACAGTTCATGTTCTTTGGCAGCGGCAGAGAGGGCGGCGAGAGAAGTGTCACCGATGCCCCTGGCCGGTTTGTTGACTATTCTCTTGAATGACTCATCATCATTAAGGTTGACGGCCAGTTTGAAATAAGCCATCATATCCTTCACCTCGGCCCGGTCAAAGAATGAATTTCCCGAATATATTATATAAGGCAGGTTGCGTTTGCGAAGTGCCTCCTCAAGCGAGCGGGACTGGGCATTTGTCCTATATAATATAGCAAAGTCCTGATACTTTGCATGATCCGACTGGATACGGGAAATAATCGAAGAAGCAATGAGCAGCGCTTCTTCCTGCTCTGTGTATGCTTTTATCAGACGTATCTTCTCTCCTTGGTCACCCATGGAGTAACAATTCTTCGGAATCCTTGCAGAGTTCCTGGCAATCAATGAATTGGCTGCATCAACGATTACCTTTGTCGAACGGTAGTTCTGCTCCAGGCGGAAGATATGATGTTGAGGATAATCCTTTCGGAAATTCAGGATATTCTCAATCTTGGCACCACGGAAGGCATAAATGGACTGTGAGTCATCACCGACAACACACAAATTATGATGGAACTGGCTGAGTTTTTTCAGAATCAGATACTGTGCGAAATTGGTATCCTGATACTCGTCCACCATAATATAGTCAAATCTCGAAGAGATGGACTCCAGGGCCGCAGGATTATCCCTCAGCAAAACGTTCATATTCAACAAGATATCATCAAAATCCATGACTCCTGATTGTTTGCATTTTGCCGAATACAAATCATATACGTCACATATCCTCGGTTTCTTTGATGCTGCATCCCTTTCCATGGCTGCATTGTTCCGCCTGTATGCGGAGGCTGTGACAAGATTGTTCTTCGCCATGGAAATGCGTCCCAGCACGTCCTTGGGTTTGTAAACTTTCTCGTCAAGCTGAAGTTCTTTCAGACACGTCTTGATTGCACTGATTGAATCACTTGTGTCATAAATAGTGAAAGATTGCGGATAACCCAGACTATCCGCAAATTCTCTCAGAAATCTGATGAAGACGGAATGGAATGTTCCCATGAAAAGCCTGCGGGCCTTCGTCGTCCCGACCATAAGGGCTACCCTTTCCTTCATTTCCGAGGCCGCCTTCTTCGTGAATGTCAAAGCAAGGATTCTGCCGGGATCTCCCCCTTTTGCAAGGATATAAGCTATCCTGCTTGTCAGTACCCTCGTCTTACCAGATCCCGCACCTGCCACTATCAGCACCGGTCCGTCCACACAACTTACAGCTTGTTTCTGTTCGCTGTTAAGTCCCTCTAAAATAGCACTGCAATTGTTTTCCATAACGGCGGCGAAATTACAAAAAAATTGTGTATCTTCGCGGCGAATTTTCGAAAATACTCAAAACGGTTTTTATAATGTCAAACAACATCTATTTGAAAAAGGGTCTCAACATTCCAATCAGCGGTGCTGCGGCCCAGAAGACCAAGAAGGTGATCGTGCCTGACGTTGTGGCTGTAAAACCTACCGATTTCAGAGGTCTCGTGCCGAAACTTCTGGTCAGGGAGGGTGATAAAGTCCTCGCAGGAACACCTGTACTGGCAGACAAGATGTCTCAGAACATTCTCCTTGCTTCTCCGGTGAGCGGAACAGTAACAGAGATTGTGAGAGGCGAAAAAAGAAAGTTGCTTGAGGTCCGTATCAAAGCGGACAAGAAACAGGAGTACGTTGATTATGGTGTTAAGGACCCTGCAGACATGACTGCAGAGCAGATCAAAGAGGCTATCCTTGCCGCTGGTCTGTGGCCTGCTATCATTCAGAGGCCTTACGGAATCATCGCAAATCCTGACATCAAGCCGAAGGCAATCTTCATTTCTGCCTTCAACACCGCACCTCTGGCGGCTAATCCTGAATTTGCTTTGAAAGACGAGGTCTCAAACATTCAGACCGCAGTGAATGCTCTTGCAAAACTTACAGACGGGGGTGTACACTTCTCACTTAACTCGGAAAACTATTCCGGTACTCCATTCCACAAGATTGAAAATGTAATCCAGCACACTTTCTCAGGAAAGCATCCTGCAGGAAATGTCGGAGTGCAGATTCACCACATCAGCCCGATCAGGAAGGGCGAGACAGTGTGGACAGTTTCGTTGCTCATGCTCGCAGCCATCGGCAAACTTTTCAACACAGGAAAATGCGACCTCAGCAGGAAAATCGCCATTACAGGCCCTGCAGTCAACGATCCTGCATATGTTGACGGAGTTCCTGGAATTTCAGTCAAGGACATCAAGGAATTCTACGATTCATCGGACAAGCTCAGATTCATCAGCGGCGACGTCCTGACCGGTACCAACATCACTTCGGAGGGATTCCTCGGATTCAACGACAACCAGATTACCATTATAAAGGAAGGAGACTCATACGAGCTCCTCGGATGGGCCAAACCATTCAGAACAAGCCAGTTCAGTGCTTCCCGCACTTATTTCTCATGGCTTACACCAAAGAAGACATACGACATGGATACCAATCTCCACGGAGGCCCTAGGGCATTTGTGGTGAACGATGTGTATTCAAAAGTTCTTCCGATGGACCTTTACCCTGTATTCCTCCTCAAGGCTTGTCTTGCACAGGACATTGACAAGATGGAGAAATTCGGAATCTATGAAGTTTTGGAAGAGGATTTCGCCCTCTGTGAATATGTATGTCCGTCAAAGATTGACATCCAGCAGATTATCACAGACGGTATTGCCCTCATGTTGAAAGAAATGTGCTAAAGTATTGAATTATGAGCGGATTAAGAAATATTGTAGATAAAATCAAGCCTACCTTTGAGAAAGGTGGCAAGCTCGGATTCCTTCATTCGACATTCGATGCTTTCGAGACATTCCTTTTCGTCCCTAATACAGTAACCCGCAAAGGTGCACACGTAAGGGATTGCGTCGATTTGAAGAGAGTCATGATTATCGTAGTGCTCGCCCTTGTTCCTGCATTGCTCTTCGGTATCTGGAACACCGGTTACCAGCACAAATTGGCTTTCGGTTTGAATGACTGGGGTTTCTGGAATATCGTATGGTATGGAATCCTCAAAGTCGTTCCTCTTTACCTTGTATCTTATATCGTCGGTCTTGCAATCGAGTTCACTTCAGCTCAGATCAAAGGCCACGAGGTGAATGAAGGATATCTCGTTTCAGGTATGCTCATTCCTCTTATCGTACCTGTTGACGTTCCTCTCTGGATGCTTGCAATCGCCGTTGCATTCGCAGTTCTCATCGGAAAGGAAGTTTTCGGTGGTACCGGAATGAATATCTGGAACCCTGCACTCCTTACACGTGCATTCCTCTTCTTCTCATACCCTAGCAAAATGTCCGGCAGCACTGTATGGACTGGTGGCGTGACCAGATTCCAGGCAGAAGGAGCCGCTTTCCAGTGCGGCAACGGCCTTGTTGACGGTTT
This sequence comes from Candidatus Cryptobacteroides sp., assembly GCA_051889855.1. Lineage (GTDB taxonomy): Bacteria > Bacteroidota > Bacteroidia > Bacteroidales > UBA932 > Cryptobacteroides. The sequence goes on from JBJFDE010000038.1 coordinate 7,348, forward strand.
CTCAGGAGCGACCCCTCTTGCAGACCCTGCATCATACAGCTTCCTTGACATGTTCCTTGGAACCGTACCGGGTTCAGTCGGTGAAACTTCAGTCATTGCAATCCTCCTTGGAGCAATCCTCCTTATATGGACAGGCGTTGCATCATGGAAGATTATGCTGTCATCTGTTATCGGCGGACTTGCAATCGGTTATCTCGGATATGCAACAGGTGCGACCGAGCTTCCGGGTTACTATCAGCTCGTGATGGGCGGATTCCTCTTCGGCACCGTCTTCATGGCTACCGACCCTGTCACTTCAGCACAGACTGAATGCGGAAAATGGATTTACGGCTTCCTCATCGGTGCCCTTGCGGTCACAGTACGTCTGTGGAACCCTGGTTATCCTGAGGGAATGATGCTCGCTATCCTTCTCCTCAACACCTTTGCACCTCTGATTGACCACTACGTAATCGAGTTCTCAATCAAGAGAAGAAACAAGAAAGTAAAAATCGCTTAATATAATATAGGTATGAATACAAACAGCAATGTTTATACAGTAGTATATTCAACTATCCTCGTTGTGGTAGTTGCTGCGGTTTTGGCTTTCACCGCAATCTCGCTTCAGCCTAAGCAGAATGAGAATGTGAAGAAAGAGACCATTACAAAGGTTCTTTCTGCTGCAGCTCAGGCTGACCAGACTGTCACAATCGCAGAGGATGCTGATGTCATGGCTCTCTATTCAGAAATGGCAACTGCCGCTTTCTATGTTGACGGTTACGGAAAAATCGTCGGCGATATGAATCTCGGCAAGGAGAATGTCAATGACATCAAGGTCGCAACCAACGCAGACCTCAAGAAACAGAACGATATCTTCAAGAAAATCGCAGATGGCCAGAACGACCTTCTTGCATCTCTTGAACTTCCTGTATATGTCATCAATGTCAACGGCAAATCAGTGACTGTCATCCCTTGCTACGGTGCAGGTCTCTGGGGTCCGATCTGGGGCTATATCGCTGTTGCAGAAGATGGCAGGAGCATTTACGGAGCAGTCTTCGACCACAAGAGCGAGACTCCTGGTCTGGGTGCAAAAATCACAGAAGACTTCTTCCAGAATCAGTTCGCCGGCAAAGAGTTCGGACAGGGCAGCCAGAAATTTGACGTTGTGAAGGGCGGTGCCCACGGCGCATCCAACGGTGTTGACGCCATCAGCGGCGCTACCATCACTTCACAGGCTCTCGGCCGCACCATCAACACTTGGGCGACATACTATGAACCTTACCTCAAAACTCTTGAGGTAGCAGAAACAGTGGAGGAATAGTATATGGCAAACGTAAATTTGAAAGAAACATTCCTTAATCCGATATTCAAGGGCAATCCTATCTCTGTCCTGGTACTCGGTATCTGTTCCTCACTCGCTGTGACAGTACAGCTCAAGGGCGCTTTCGTCATGGGTCTGTCTGTAATCATCGTGACTGGAGTTTCCAGCCTCATCTGCTCACTGTTGAGGAACACCATTCCTAACCGTATCCGTATCATCGTGCAGCTCGTTGTGGTGGCAATGATGGTAATTCTCGTTGACCAGGTGCTCAAAGCATACGCATACAGCGTCAGCAAGACACTCTCGGTTTACATCGGCCTCATCATCACAAACTGTATCGTGATGGGACGTATCGAGGCTTTCGCCCTTGGCAACAAGCCTTTCGCGTCTTTGCTTGACGGTCTTGGAAACGGTCTCGGATATGCTATGATCCTGGTCATCGTGGCATTCTTCCGTGAACTCCTTGGAAGCGGTACAATCTTCGGTTTCCAGGTAATTCCACAGTGCCTGTACGATCTCGGTTACGCTAACAACGGTCTTATGATTCTCCCTCCTATGGCACTCGTTCTTCTTGGCTGTGTCATCTGGATTCAGAGAGCCGTCCAGAAAGACCTTCAGGAAAAATAACACTTAACTCGGAAAGATTATGGCAGATTATATTAGCTTATTTGTAAAGTCGATTTTCATCGACAACATGATATTCGCCTACTTCCTTGGTATGTGTTCATACCTGGCGGTATCTAAGAACGTAAAGACGGCCAACGGCCTCGGTGTAGCAGTCATCGCCGTGCTTCTGATCACTCTTCCAGTGAACTATCTCCTCAATGAATATATCCTCAAGCCGGGTGCTCTGGCATGGGCAGGATTCCCTGACCTCGACCTTAGCTTCCTCAGCTTCATCTTCTTCATTGCAGTCATCGCCGCAATCGTACAGATCGTGGAAATGGTTGTCGAGAAGTTCCTTCCAAACCTCTACTCACAGCTTGGTATCTTCCTTCCGCTGATAGCCGTGAACTGTGCCATCCTCGGCGGTTCACTCTTCATGCAGGAGAGAGACTTTGCCAATGTCGGAGAGGCAGCGACTTATGCCCTTGGTTCAGGTATCGGCTGGTGGCTCGCCATCGTAGCTCTTGCAGCTATCCGCGAGAAACTTGCTTACTCACATGTGCCTGCACCGCTTAAAGGCCTTGGTATCACATTCATCACCGTAGGTCTTATGGGTATCGCTTTCATGACATTCATGGGTATTCAGCTTTAAAAAAGGAGGACAGAATATGCTTTTGAAAACAATACTTACAGCGGTAGTAGTCTTCGTGATACTTACGCTCATATTGGTTGCGCTTCTCCTTTTCATCAAGACGAAGCTCACACCTTCCGGTACAGTCAAAATCAACATCAATGACGGAAGCAAGATTGTCGAGGTGGCCCCTGGCGGAAACCTCCTCACCACACTTGCACAGGAGAAGATTTTCCTCCCATCCGCATGTGGTGGAAAGGGTGCCTGCGGTCAGTGCAAATGCCGTGTCCTTGAAGGTGGTGGAGAAATCCTCCCTACCGAGGTAGGCTTCTTCAACCGCAAACAGATAGCAAACCACTGGAGACTCGGTTGCCAGGTGAAGGTTAAAGAAGATCTCGCAATTGAGGTTCCTGCTTCAGCTCTCAACGTTAGGAAATGGGAGTGCGAAGTCGTATCCAACCACAACGTGGCTACATTCATCAAGGAGTTTGTCGTAAAGCTTCCTGAAGGTGAGCACCTCAACTTCCAGTCAGGTGGATATATCCAGATTGATGTCCCTGCAATCACAGTTGATTATAAGGACATTGACGTGGATCCTGAATACAGGGCAGATTGGGAGAAGTTCAAATGCTTCGACCTCAAGATGGTCAACCTAACACCTACAGTCAGGGCATACTCAATGGCTTGCTACCCTGCAGAGGGAGACATCATCAAGCTCAACGTACGTATCGCCACCCCACCTCTCGACAGGGCAAAAGGCGGTTGGATGGATGTCAACCCAGGTGTATGTTCTTCATACATCTACTCACTCAAGCCAGGCGACAAGATTACCATCTCAGGTCCTTACGGAGAGTTCTTCCTTCCGAAGAACCTTCCTGCAGACCAGGAACTTATCTTCGTCGGCGGTGGTGCAGGTATGGCTCCTATGCGTTCACACATCATGCATCTTTTCAAGACAGAGAAAACTTCAAGGAAAGTCAATTTCTTCTACGGTGCGCGTAGCCTGAAAGAGGCATTCTACCTCGAAGACTACCACCAGATCGAGAAAGATTTCCCTAACTTCAAGTTCCATCTTGCTCTTGACCGTCCGGATCCTGCAGCAGATGCAGCCGGCGTTCCTTACATTGCAGGCTTCGTCCACAACGTGATGTACGAGACCTACCTCAAACAGCATGAGAACCCAGAAGATGCACTTTACCTCATGTGCGGCCCTCCTATGATGACCAAGTGCGTTGTTGACCTGCTTGATTCTCTGGGAGTACCTCCTGAGAACATCCTATACGACAACTTCGGTGCGTAAGCATATCGAGTAAAAAAAGGATAAAAAGTATCTAAAAATCATCTAATAAAGCCCTTGATTTTCAGGGGCTTTATTTGTTTTTCAAATTGGTAAAACATTTCATCTGTTTTCCTTTATTTGGACATTTCTTTGACATTTTTTGTTACTTGTTTGTTACTCACACGAAAAATTACCTATGTTTGCAGCGGG
>JBJFDE010000039.1:0-3025 GCA_051889855.1 Candidatus Cryptobacteroides sp.
ATGTGTAAGTAATTGAAAATGAATTAATTGTTAAATTTTTAACGAATCATTGATTATGGAATCTGGAAATTATTTTGTGACACATGATGTTTTGTCGGATATGCGCTTCGTTTAGAAAAGATGCGAGACAACATCAGAAGTCCTTGGAAGGTCAGTTATCATACCGGCAGGTATGCAATGGTGTGCGCTGCCCGTCTTGCAAGGTTAGTTGAAACAAAAAAAATAAGTCGTTGAAATGTCTCAAGTTAAATTGCTTATTACGGGAGTCTGTCTCTCTTCTGCTGCGGCTCTGCTAGCACAGGACAGGCCAAATATCCTGTGGCTCAGCATTGAGGATACGAGCCCTTATGATTTTGCATGTTATGGAAACAAAAATGTGCACCAACCGGTCATTGATTCCCTTGCACGCAACGGAATCCAATATATGCAGGCGCATTCTTGCGGTCCTCAGAGTTCCCCTTCACGCTCAGGTATCATTACCGGATGTTATGCATCGACTTATGCGATGGAATGGCACAGGATGCAGATTCCGACGCCGACTGACATCTTTTTGCCTCAATATATGAGGGAAGCAGGTTACTATTGTACCAACAAATCCAAGACTGACTACAATACCAGTGTCAATCACAAGGCCCTTTGGGATGAATGTGGTCCGAATGCTTCCTATAATAATCCTGCCAGAAAAAAGGGCCAGCCATTCTTTTCTGTATTCAATTGTATGGCAACCCACATGGGAAGAATCCGTTCGTTCCACACGGACGGGAGACGTGATTTCTCAAAGGACGGACTTGATCCGGACAAACTTGAGTTACCACCACACGTTCCGGATATTCCGGAAATCCGTTCTGACTATGCTTTCCATATGGAGGGATCGCTGGATATGGATAAATGGGTTGATATCTTCTTAAAAGACCTTAGAAGTCAGGGGCTTGATGAGAATACCATTGTCTTTTTCTTTAGTGATCACGGAGGATGTCTCCCACGCGGGAAAGGCTTCCTATATGAAACGGGAACAAGGGTGCCTTTCATCGTATATTTTCCTGAGAAATGGAAGCACCTTGCCAATGGACAGTCCGGAAAGACTGACCGAATGATCGGCTTCCCGGATCTTGCTCCAACCGTCTTGTCCCTTGTCGGGATAAAACCTCCTGAGTACATGCAGGGAAAGGCTTTCCTCGGAAAATATGAAGAATCTCCAAAAACCTATGAGTTCGGGCTGAAGGCTAACCAGGCAAGCCACTTCAATCCGGAAAGGTCTGTCACAGATGGAAAATATAACCTTATCGTTCGTTACATCCCCTACAAGAATGACGCTCTAATGAATGCATATCAGTGGGGTATGCCCGGTAATATCTGGTGGGATGATGCTTATCTTTCAGGAAAAATCAGTGATGAGGTTCATCAGCGAACATTCAACAATCATCAGGCTGAAATGTTATTTGACATAGAAAATGATCCTTATGAGCTAAACAATCTCATAAATGATCCTCGCTATGCCAAGGAGGTGGAGCGGCTAAGAAAGGAACTGGACAGGCATTTGAGAGAAACTGCAGATCTCGGATTCTTCTTAAAGAGTCAGCGTCAGGGAAAGGAACCGATATATTACAGGGTCCATAACGGCAACTATGACCTGAATGCGTTGTATGATCTAGCTGAGTTGACTGGAAAGGTCAGGACATCTGATTTGCCATACCTGAAGAAATGCTTGAAATCTAACAGACCGGAGATACGCTTCTGGGCGACGGTCAACATCAGCGAGTTGATAGACAAAGGTGATTTGAAAAAGGCACCGAAAGAATTCCACGAAATGTTGAATGATGAGGATGTGGATGTTGCCTGCGAAGCTGCGTATGGCCTATGTCTGCTTGGCTTCAGCAAGGAAGCTATGGAATTTTTGGGTAGGACAGACGCGAACGGAAGAATAAATTCTTCCCGGATAACGATGCTCGAGAATATCGCCATATTGCCGCAAGCCCCGGAATATTTCACAGATGAGGTCATATCTGTCCTCAACAGAATGGCAGGTGCAGGATACGACGTGTCGGATGAGAGCATGATGCAATTCCATATAGCAGCCCGTAAGGTACTTATCAATCTAAAACGGATGCCTGCAACGGAACTCTGGGGCAAGGATTATTACGAACAGGGTCTTAAGATAAACAAGGAACGCCGTCCTTTAGTCCCGACACCTTTCATGAACAACGGGAAGTGAACACTAACAGGGAAGGTTACATTTCCCAACAGGTTGACTAAAACACAAAAAGCCCACGCTTCATATATTCCAGCGTGGGCTTCTATTTTCCCCAATGTGTTTTATTCCGCATTTTTTAGGGCATTTATAAATTATTCTACCAAGATGAATCTTGTCCAACGACCTTTACCAGACTGTTGAACTATACCTTCTTCCAGAAGAGACAATATCCATTTTCTGATGACCTTGTAAGAATACTGTCCTTCAAGTCTCTCCGCCACCTCCGAAATGGAAACATCCTTATGATTCACGATATCCTGAAGAATCGCATTACGGATAAGGTCATTTTTCATCTGATGGGGTGTCTTATTAATAGTGAGAATACTGATAATGAATAGCATTATAATGCTATGTAATAATGGTGAGTAAACGGAACAACTGTGCTGCCCGTTTGGGGGTTCACGGCAGAGGAAATGTCCGGAAATATGGCGTTTTTACGGACGTTTTGCTCCTAGTAGCCCTTGCTATTTCGCAAGAGAAATCGGATATTTGCGAGTAGTCAGGAATAGTATGTCAATGGAGCCATGAAAGAAACGAGATATATAGACTCGGCAGAAACAACGATAGGCGCAATTCGGGAAATCGGTATTGTACCTTTCTTCAGAAGTCCCGTGCCCGGATGGTCCATTGAGGATCTCACGCATCCGGGCTTCTGGTTCTATTCTTCCGACATCCTGGGACCCTGGGACTGGGAAATTGACGCCATACACGAAGGCATCATTGACAGCCCGTCAGACAATCCTTTCTGGACCAAGTTCATAGAAGAGGCTCCGG
>JBJFDE010000040.1:0-3005 GCA_051889855.1 Candidatus Cryptobacteroides sp.
AGCCTGGAGACAGTATTCTGCTCGTCAATATTGAGGGTTTCCTTGATTTCAATACATCTTTCATTGCGGAAGCATTGGAAAAGAAGGGTGCGAAATGCAGGATTGCCGCGATATCAACTGATGACACGAAGGTATTGAGGAAGAATCCGAGCGAAATGCGATCTTCCAACATTGCCAAGATGATGAGCCGTAAAGAAGCCCGGGAGAGATTCATTGCTGAAGTGAACAAGATTGCGCAAGACAATGATACAGTAATACTTCCTGCAGTTTTCGGGCTCAAGTGCGATGAAGAGATGGTAGATGTCCGCAAGAGTGTGAATGGAAAGGTTGTATTCGTGGGTACTTTGCCTCCGTCAGTACCTGGAGTCCGCACACAGATGAAGCTAAAGAACGCATTCGAGGATGCTGGTGGCGTTTTTCTGATGGGCGACAAGGTTGAAGGAATAGATGTGAAAGATGGAAAGGTCGTTTCAGTAAGCACTTCAAACCTTGAGGATATCAGGCTCGAGGCGGATACATTCGTGCTTGCTTCAGGCAGTTATTTCGGTCACGGCCTTGTCACTGACAGGGATAAGGTAAGTGAGACAGTTTTCGGTCTGGACGTTGACTGCGAACAGGACAGGAACAAATGGTACAATCCGGACTTCTTCAAGTCTCAGGCATATCTCTCTTTCGGAGTTGTCACAGACAATGAACTCAAGGGACTCAAAAGTGGAGAAGTAATTGACAATCTGTATGTTGCAGGGTCAATTCTGGGTGGATGCAATCCTCTGTATGAGGGCAGCGGCGCCGGAATAGCAATAATGACGGCAATGTACATTTCGGACAAGATTTCAAACAGAAAGTAATTTCGTTCAGACAACAAGAAAATGAAAACAGAGAATATAGACAATTTCGAACAGTGTATCAAGTGCACAATCTGTACGGTTTACTGTCCTGTAGTGCCTGTCAATCCTGCCTATCCGGGTCCTAAGCAGGCCGGTCCGGACGGCGAAAGGCTGAGAATCAAGAACAATTACTTCTTTGACGAGGCATTGAAATATTGCCTGAACTGCAAGCGGTGCGACGTTGCCTGCCCATCAGGCGTACGTATTTCCGATATGATTCAGGAAGCCCGGATCAATTTCAGCAGGAAGAAGCCGAAACTCCGCGACATGATGCTTGCAAGCACTGATTTCATGGGTACAATGGCAACTCCTTTCGCACCGGTAGTGAATGCCGTACTGCCGCTCAAGCCTGTCAAGGCCGTACTGGACGGGGTAATGGGCATTGATCACCGCCGCCAGTTCCCTAAATATACAGGCACAAAGTTCGAGACCTGGTTCAAGAAAGAGGCTGCTGCCAAACAGGCTGGTTTCAAGAGGCACATAGCCTACTTCCACGGCTGCTATGTCAACTACAACTATCCACAGCTCGGTAAAGATTTCGTCAACGTGATGAACGCACTAGGATACGGAGTGAATCTCATTGACAAGGAGAAATGCTGCGGTGTGGCAATGATTGTCAATGGCATGGCTGATTCTGCACGAAAAAATGCAAGGCACAATGTCAATGCACTTGGCAAAGCCCTGACGGCCAATGAGAAAATTCTCACGACATCCTCGACCTGCGTACTGACAATGCGGGATGAGTATCCTGAGCTTCTGAAAGTGGACAATGCCAGTGTGCGTGACAGTCTCGCCCTCGGTACCAAGTTCATTTTCAGCCTGATAGACAGCGGAAAAGTGAAACTGGCATTCAGGAAGGATTACAAGGCACGCATCGCCTACCACACTCCTTGTCACCTTGAGAAACTCGGCTGGGGCGTATTTTCAACTTCACTTCTGAAGATGATACCAGGCGTGGAATTCACCCTTCTTGACAGCAATTGCTGCGGAATATCGGGCACTTACGGATTCAAGAAAGAAAATTACGAATCTTCCCAGGCTATAGGGGCCCCACTATTCGGGCAAATAAGGAAGATCAATCCTGACTTCGTAGCCTGCGATTGCGAGACCTGCAAATGGCAGATTGAGATGTCAACAGGTTATACCGTCAAGAATCCAATCAGCGTGCTAGCAGAGGCACTTGACTTAGAGGAAACATCTAAACTCAACAACCAATAATATTATTTGAACAGCCCTCGTACATAAATTGACGGGGGCTGTTCTTTGCTAAAACTTATGGCGTCAAGTATGTAGCCTAGATAGATGCGGTCATAATTGCTTCTGAAATCAGGCGGTGGCCATCCTCATTTGGATGCATGCCGTCTTCACAGATATAATCTGAGTAATTTCTCCTTGAAAGGAAGCAGGAAGTAATGTCAATGAAAGGGACATTGCAAGAAGAAGCGAGTCTGTATAACTCAAGATTATACATCTCGTGCCAATTCGAAATCGGACTTACACTCCCGCCGAGCCAATCGAGAACATTTCTGGCCTTTTCAGGTTCGAAATCCTTAGTAATATTCCGAAAGAACTTCACAGGGTCAATGGGAGGTAGCGAGAGTACAACTGGCGTACATCCGGCGGAGTACAGAGTATCAATCATCTCTTTGTAACAAGAATAGAATTCGGACGGCTTGGTGTCCGGAGCGAAATCACCTTCAGGATTCTCAGCAATTGATGTCCAATCGTGATTGGAGTCATTCCCCCCGAACTCTAGAAGAGCATACTGGGCATTCTCAATTTGGAGGAAATGACGTTTCACATCACGGAGACCACGCTTTACAGTGTTTCCGAAGCGGCCGAAATTGGATATCTTGGCTCCAAGTCTCCTCTCACAGATGGATGTAAATGAATTGTCCGATATCACATATCTCAATTTGTCATTACTGCTGCTATCTGTAACAATGCCCTTCATTACAGAGTCTCCAAATGACACAATTATTTTATTTTCAAGCAGTTTCATAATTTCTACAACATTAATAACAAAAATGTTACAAATTATCTGTCTTATTAGACGATGCAAAGGTACAACAGCCGGATTTTGCAGCGAAACAATGTCCAGCTATGAGAATAAATAGT
>JBJFDE010000041.1:0-3003 GCA_051889855.1 Candidatus Cryptobacteroides sp.
TGTAGTTTCATCAGACGGAATCTTTAACTAAAGTTCTTCCGCAAATTCACCCGTGGCTATCCCGAATCGACACGAAAAGAACTGCCCCGGAAAGTATTTCCCCTACACCGAGGTATGTCCGCCCGAAATATGGCGGTTTTATAGCCATCCGTGACATCTGACATCCCGGACAGTTCAGGCAATTCTTCTTTTCCCGGTGAAGGAAGGCGGCAGGCAGCCACCGGGGCTTTCCCTTCCCCGGGCTTCTTTCTTTCACAAAGAAGGAGAACAGATTTCCTAAACCACTACCCTAACCCAAATAATTAGTATAATTTTCAGGATTACAATCCAAATATTTAGTATAAATTTATGGATTATACATTATGAGTTTTTCATTCTTTGGTCTGTTCGGGCAGGCTAATAAGTTCAAGACTGTGGATGTGGCTGAATTTGCGAAGGCCGTTTCAGATACAACATATGTCGTGCTGGATGTCCGTACTCCGGCGGAGCATGCCGAGGGCTATATCCCGGGCACGCATTACAATATAGATGTCCTTGAGGATACCTACACTGAGACAGCCCTAAAGATGCTTCCGAAGGACAAGCCGGTAGCCCTTTATTGCCGCAGTGGCAACCGCAGCAAGAACGCTGCCCGTATCCTTGCAGAGAAAGGTTATCAAGTCTTGGAGCTTGGATCTGGATTTAGAGGCTGGATGGCCGCAGATAAACCTGAGCATAAAAGTGTTGTATTTATGTCGATTTGTGCTTATATTTGTGTTGGAAAAATGTAAATCCATTTAAGGATATATGTTGGAAAAGTGTAGCTGGAGTCCTTTAAGTGAGTTGTAAAATTGTAAATTTGAGTAATATGCTGGCTAGAAAACTAGATGATTTTATAGAAAGACATTATGCCAATAACAAATCGGCATTGCTGCTTAAAGGAGCAAGACAGGTTGGAAAGACCAGTGCAATTAGAGAATATGCCAAAAGGCATAAGATGAATCTGATAGAGATCAATTTCTATGAGGATGATTCTGCTTGCAGTCTTTTCTCTGGAGCACAGAGTGCTAAAGATGTACTGCTGCGTATATCCGCCCATACAAGAAAGAAGACTTCACTGCCAAATACGATGATCTTCTTCGATGAGGTTCAGAAATGTCCTGAGATTATTACATGGATAAAGTTTTTAGTTGACGAAGGAAGTTGCCGCTATGCTTTGAGTGGAAGTCTGCTTGGTGTGGAGTTGCAAGATATCGAGAGCGTTCCTGTTGGATATATGGCAGTCAAGGAGGTATTCCCATTGGATTTGGAAGAGTTCTCCCGTTGTTTGGGATTATCCGATCAGGTATTTGAAAGTCTTTCAGAAGCGTTCCAAAAGAGAGAACCGGTTGACGATATTGTACACGATGCATTGATGAGAATGGTTCATCTGTATTTGGTGGTAGGTGGAATGCCTGCGGCCGTTCAGGCATATGTGGATACTAATGACTTGAATATTGTTGAAGATAAACAGAAGGAAATACTCGATTTGTATAAGTGGGATATTCAGCAATACGATAAGGAGAAGAAGTTCGAGATAAAAGAAATATTTAACCTCATACCATCGGAGTTGGATGCAAAAAATAAACGCTTTATCTTGAAGAATCTCAATGAATTCGCCCGTTTCTCAAAATATGAGAATAGTTTCCTCTGGCTCAAGAATGCGGGGGTTGCAATCCCGACTTTGAATATCCAGGAGCCTGTGTTGTCATTTAAGCTTAATGAGCAGAGAAACCTATTCAAATTATTTCAGAATGATGTGGGTCTTTTGTGCTGTCAATACGCTTCCGGCATACAGTTGAAATTGCTGCAGGGTGAGGTCAAGCAGAATTATGGTGCTATATATGAAAACCTTGTAGCTCAGGAGTTATTCTGCCATGGATTTGGAGGAGATGATCACGAATTACATTATTTCAATAGTAAGAAACAAGGGGAAATAGATTTTGTCATTGCTCACAATGGAAAGGTACTGCCTATTGAGGTTAAATCAGGAAAGGATTATCATAGGCATAATGCTTTGACAAATATCCTATCGGACCGTAACTATGATATTGACTATGCATATGTATTGACAAATAATAATGTGCATGTAGATGTAAATCGTGTCTATATGCCGATTTATATGCTGATGTTTATTCATAAAGCACCTTCACCGGAAAAGCAGATCTTCAAGTTTGGTCTACAGAACCTGTCAACTACCCACGAATGAACTCGTGGGTTTTCCCGGTGAAGGAAGGCGGCAGCCTTCGGGAGCTGTCACTTCCCCGGGCTTCTTTCTTTCACCGGAGAAATCCGTGCAAATCCGGCGGTAAAGATGAATCATGCACTGCGCTGTTTGTGTTCATTTGTCTTGATTTTCCGACGGGAAATGACTATCTTTCCTTTAAAGAATCTGCAATTCTTGCAGGGATTTCGTGCTGAGGAACAGACTCTCTACCTTTGCAGCGGTGAATGAAGAAAAGCCCTCCTCGTCCAATGGATAGGACGGCGGCCTACGAAGCCGCTGATGGAAGTTCGAGTCTTCCGGAGGGTACCATGGAGCCTTGGCAGAGATGGTCTATGCGCGGGACTGAAAATCCCGAGAACGAGGTCCGAGTCCTCGGGGTTCCACCGAAATACACGGTGTCTGTAGCTCAGATGGCGAAGCGGTCAACGCGCCGGTCTGCAAAACCGGTATCCGCCGGTCCGAATCCGGCTCTGAGCTCCAACGCTGTCTTGGCTCAACTGGCAGAGCAGCTCATTTGTAATGAGCAGGTTGTCGGTTCGATTCCGGCAGACAGCTCAAGAAAAAATTGTATATTTGCACGTTCAAAACCGAATAGATATGGCAATGACATTCACTAGCAGTCGACGCACACGTTAGTTTCTTGTTGACCGGGAACTGAAGCTCATCAGTAAACCCCTGATTCCTGAATACAGTTGTTCTTCCTTATTCCGAAAGGAGCCATTCAATGGCCGAGACAATGTGTATAGTCTTACCATTAA
>JBJFDE010000042.1:0-2983 GCA_051889855.1 Candidatus Cryptobacteroides sp.
AGTAATATTGATAACTTGACATGTGCATTTCAAAATTGCTCAAAGCTTAAATATGTAGAGTTCCGCGGGCCTATGGCAAGGGTGAACAAAAGTACATATGCATTTTCTGGAGTTGGATCTTCAGGAGTTATAAAAATCAATTCGAGATACGATGCGTATTACTCTGCCATCAGGAATGCCTTGCCTTCCGGATGGACCATTGAAAGTGATTATATGTAAATATAGAAATTATGAAAAAATTAGACATCTCCGAGGCTATTGCCTCAATACCAATGCTTGATGATATAGGCAATGGTGATTACATTGTAGCGATATCTGGCGGAATAGCTGGACGCATTAAGGCTAATCGAGCTCTCATCAGCGATGCGAAAGACTTGTCACTGTATGACATATATGGCAACCCTATGGGTTCTCGAGAAACAGCAAATTGTTACGTTATTTCAAAGGCTGGAAAATATAGATTTCCAATCATCTATGGCAATGCCATTAAGGGCGACCAGGCGAATGAAGCCGCATACAAATCATTCGTAAATTATCTGGGCAATGAGATAAGTAGTCCTTACATCGAGGATGACACGCAACGTCGTGCCGAATGCGCAGAGCTCGTATGGCAGGACGAAGAATCTCTGGTAACCAATATCGAGATTACTGACGCTTTTGATGGCCGCTATGTGCAATTCAGCATAGACACAGTGCCAGATGTCAATGGCAATGCCCTCATCGCAATAAAGGATAGCAATGGCGTAATTATGTGGTCATGGCATATTTGGGTGACAAATGATGATTTATCTTCTGTATCTATAACCAACTCTACTCCAAAGACATACGATATTATGCCTTTGAACCTTGGCTGGAAATGGGATGATACGTCAAAACAGCGCGGCAAAAATATGCATTATCAATTCGGACGCAAGGACCCTTTCCCTTGCCCATCAAAATATAATAGTTCTTCGGAAATCGCAATTTATGGTAAACATGCAATCATTAAGGAAAATTCTGAGACAAATAATACGACTATTATTGATTCAATAAAACGGCCATATTCGTTTTTCTTCGGCACTGAGGCGATATCTTATAAATGGGAACCATCTGGAAGGCTTGATCTCTGGTGTGCAAGAAATGAGTCAACCGGCATTTCTGATCAAGTTATCGTAAAGACTATTTATGACCCTTGTCCGGCTGGATGGTCAGTTCCAAATGCTCGCATATTCACTGGATTCACAACTGCTGGGGGGAATAGTTCTAATAAGGATGAATTCAATGTCGTGGGAAGCTTCGATGCTGGATGGATGTTCAAAAAGAATTCAGGTGATGCGGTTGGCACATTCTTTCCTGCGTCCGGCTACCGTAGCAGAGATAGTGGGGAGCTCGCGAATGTCGGTGGTAATGGCTACTACTGGTCCGCCATCCCTTATTCGTCCGCGGACGGTCGCTACCTGTACTTCTATTCGGGCTACGTGAGCCCTCAGAACGCTAGCTACCGCGCTTGCGGCTTTTCGGTCAGGCCAGCCCGAGAATTATATTAGAATCTTTCATTCCCGCCTGCCATTTCAAGGCAGGCGGGAATGAATCGACAAATATCTGTGCCGAGAACTCTTTACAATATTAATTAATGGAATTTTTCAGCCTGCCAGCTTATAATAAAGCTCGCGAAATGACACGGCAACTACTTGAAAGCACCCAGAAGGTGCCGAGAGATTTTCGATACACATATGTCCGAGATACAATTCTTCTGGGTATGAATATTATGGAGCACATATCATTCGCAAACGACGATCTTGGACAAAGGGCCGAATTCCTTGATAAAGCAATCAAAGACTTACACTCAATTATGATAAAGGTGCGCATAATGTATGACCTCAAGCATATATCTCGGAAAGGATATAACTCCATTACCAAGTACGAGGGGCAACTCGAAAGTCAGCTCATCGGATGGCGCAAAAGTACGTTAGAAAAAATCGACAAGAGCCGGTAGCCAGTTTTTGCACCATCCTGCGGTCATTCGTAATGGTGCGGATAGAGCATATTTGAATTCAGTACACCCATTATATATATGAGTAAACTTATATACATAGTAATCATTCTTTCGATGATGCCGCAAGCACATCGCCGGAGTTCGCAGCATCTTTCTTCAAGTCAGATAGCTGCGTCCACGAGTGGTGTACCAACACAACCTGCGTCCGGCTACCGTAACAGAGATAGTGGGGAGCTCGCGAATGTCGGTGGTAATGGCGACTACTGGTCCGCCATCCCTAATTCGTCCGCGAACGGTCGCAACCTGAACTTCAATTCGGGCAACGTGAACCCTCAGAACGCTAACAACCGCGCTTACGGCTTTTCGGTCAGGCCAGCCCGAGTATTCAAAGACCGGCTCTTTTTAAAAATAAATAAGCCAGTGACATACAATTATGATAACATATATGATTTGACAGCCAATGCATATCATGATGAAATAAAAAATATACGCAATCACTATCTGCCTCTCAAGTTTGAGATAAGGCAGGAAGATCATATTAAAGCTATTGCACAAAAGTTGTATAAAAGGGAATATCATACTCAACCTTACGGATGCTTCATGATCCAAAATCCAACGATAAGGCAGGTCTTCTTTCCATATATCGACGACGCTATTGTATCGCATATTCTATTTAGCCTGATAAATCCTATATTTGACAGAGCATTCATTTATGACAGCTATTCTTGCCGAGTTGGCAAGGGCACGCTTTTCGGGATTGAAAGGCTGGAGCATTTCATCCGATCGTGCACCAATAATTATAGATATGATGCCTACGCCCTCAATATTGATATATCTGGCTACTTCATGTCTATCAACAAGGGCATATTGTATAGTATAATATGCGATGATCTGGAAAAATATAGATATAGACCAATAAATTGCAACCAAACAACAACATGGAACGATACGATTGATTTTGCATTCGTCGATTACCTTGTCAGGTTAGATCTATTTAACAACCCTCTA
>JBJFDE010000043.1:0-11111 GCA_051889855.1 Candidatus Cryptobacteroides sp.
CCAGCCTCGTTGAGAGGGCTGTCTGCTTTATAATGACGGGAATCACAGAATGTTATCCTCTGAGGATTGTCCGGCTGCTCATCTCCGATGATCCTGTTTACCCAGACATTTGCTACTCTGACTTCAATGGTATTTTCACCTTCCCTGATGGCATCTGTCACATCAATGACGTATGGTTCCTTCCATGTGATGCCGCAGTATTCTCCGTTAACATACACCTCGGCAAGGTCTCTTACGGTTCCGAGATCTACGATTGCGTGACCTGCAAGAGTTTCTGCAGAGAACTTGTTCGTGCAGGTGGCGATACCTGAGAAGTACTTGATACCGAAGTCATCAGACTCAGTGTACGATTCAAGTTTGTTGAATGTCGCCCGGGCAGGTGCACCTCTCTTTTCCTGGAAAGACACAGTCCATGGACCGTCAATTGTGACCACTGTCCTGTCAGTCCTCTCAGGAAGTGTAAAACTGTCCTGTCCGTTGCCGGCAAATACCACGAATACAGCATCATTCGGAACGAGATTGAGAGTCACGACTGTCCTGCCATTCTCCACACGATATGTCGCATCCTCCTTCACGCCTGTGTCCGGATGCCATACCTGAGGCTTCATGCCTGCTGTACGGAAAGATACTTCCGTTGTCTTGTAATCTTCTGCAGGTCTGTTAATCCAATAAACCTCGGCACTTGGCATTGTTCTGTGGAGGAACTTCATGCCTGCTTCATATTTGACATCAGGCTCGATTCCCTCGGCAGCAAGCACTTCAGCTATAGGTGTGTCAACATATACGTTAGGCCTTCCACTTTCAAAGATGTCCTTTACAAGCGACTCAAATTCAGCCTGGTCATCTGCAAGGCTTGCTGCATGCGCAGGTTTCACGGCACTGATTGTCACACCCTTGTCAGCGAGCTTCTTGACAGCGCGAAGTACGGGAACGGAAACATAATCCATATTTCTGTCCATAAGGAGTATCTTATATTCGGATCCTCCGGCAGCAACGAGTTTGCCGTCTTTAGCCTTGATGGCATTCATGAGAGCATGTGGGCTGCAGTAATCCCATTCATATCCTGCAGGCATATCCGGAAATCTTCCGAACTCCGAGCATACACTGTTGTCCTCTCCGTAGTACCAGAGAATGTCCGCGACGTTCTCTCCTGCCTGAAGCATGAAGCTGCTGCGTGACATATAGGCAACCCATGCATAGGCCATTTCAGCCCATGAGTCGTGACGGTTGAACCATTGTCCGATTCCTCCGAGACTGAATCCCGGCACATACTCGTCTGACGGCTGATGTGCGCTTTCATGAATGACAAACTGATTGATTCCATTGGCCAGCTCAAGATCAGCTACCATCTTGAGGTTGGCCGGATGATATGAATATGCGACATTACCCCATGCCGTCATTGATTCGGCGGCAGCAATGTTCTGTCCATAGATATGGGCAACAGAAGCCGATTCGCGGCAATCCGCCATATAGACCTGTCTGTTGATGGTTCCGTCCGGTGACTGAATCCATGGTGCCACGCACCACATTGCCGACATAGGAATTGTGGCAGTTCTCTTGGCATCCATTCCATCGCCCATGAATGCGCGGCCTGCCTCATGGGATTCTGTATATCTTCCGATCATTCCGTAATCCTTCTGGGCGATTCTGGTCAGGAGGTCGTAGTTGGCAGCATAAAGGTCACCGATATTCATGCGCCAGTCCCAAAGGAACTTATCACTCTGTTCAGGTGACCCGATGACCTCACCTGCGAGCACAGGCATCCATGCAAGCATGTCATATCCGCGTCGAGTCCTGAACTCCTCGAACATTGCAGGTGTCCATGTCTGATGCTCAGCCTCATAGCTGTCCGTGAGAATATACTGAAGTCCCCTTGCTCCCATAAGTCCTTCTGAAGCGTCCTTGTACATATCAAGATATGTGTGGAAAAATTTTGTCCATGCTATAGGGTCAAGTTTATCGACCTCAAGTCCGGTAGCTTCTGCCGGAGCCGGGTGATTCTGCTTTCCTGTGAGAGACCAGCCGAAACGATATATCTTCCAATCTCCTTCCGGTGCATTCCATGTGAGCTTTCCGTCAGGAGTCATATATTCAGTGACATCCACTACATCTTCCGGTGCAGGGAATACCTCACCTTCAGATGCCGGTGTAGGCCGCATGGCAAGCTTTGCTGAAGCAGAATATGCCGCCTTGTCTTCTGCCATATGAACCCTTGTATAGGTATGAAGGTCAAGTTCGGCGATGGCTGTACCGCGTGGTGCCTGAACCGGTGCACCGCCACCGAAGCCGAACATCCCGCCTCCCTGCGGACGTGGCGCAGGAACACTGACACGGAAATATTTTGCTGTTGTGGCAGGGATGACGATAGTGCTCTGTGTAGTTCTGCCACCGTTAAGGTTGCACACTTTCCCGAAATTCTTTCCGTCATCGCTACTTTCGAGGACAGCGCCTGTAAGACCGGATATAGTGACACTTCTTACTGTCCGAGGCTCAGGGAATTCGTACATTATCCAGGCATCCTGCTTCCCGTTTGCAGGAAGCATTGCAGTGTTTGCAAGGTCTCCGTCCGTGAGTTGCTCCACAGTGAAGTTTCCGCCACTTGAGGTGACTTTTGCTCCGTGTTGAACAAGGGTCCTGTTTGACTGTGGAACTTTTACTGCAAGCGTCACGATATCCTCATAATATTCATATTTCATGTTGGCCTCTCCACGACCTGCCGGCGCTCCGTTCTGGAAGGCTCCCGTAGTCTTGAATGGCTCGGGAAGCTGAAGTTCAACCTTCTTCCCTCCTTCGACATGAGCGATCCGCCATACAAGTTTCTTCATCGCATCTTTTGGTTCAACCCATGGACCTCCGGTCGAACTCCAGCCCGGCGAGCTTGCTACTGTCATTTCCAGCCCGAGAGAATCCGCGGTCCTGGCCGCGTATGCGAATGCATCCTTCCAGTCGTCGTGCATGTAGATAAGTCTCTTTTCGACGACTGTAGGAGAACCAAGTGCAGCATCAAAGTGATGGAAGCCTCCGATTCCGGAGCGGTCCATCCATTCAAGATCTTTCTTGATGCCGTCTTTTGTTATATTACCGTTCATCCAGTGCCACCAGACCCTTGTTCGGGCTTCATTAGGTGGATTGTTGAATCCCTCCTCAAGTATGGCAAGAGATTCCCGGGATTCCTTTTCGGAGTAATTCCCTGTGCCGCATGATGCCAGTGCAAGAGAGGCAACTGCAAAAACAAGTAGTCGTTTCATATCTTATAAAGTTTTGTTCTATTATCGTAATTATATTTGAAAGCCTTTGCTGAATCAGCGGGCCAAAAGCTGAATCTTGGTCTCCATATCCCTGAACATGAGGGAGGTATCAAGCGTAGTATATACCCTTATCTTTCTTCCCGGACGAGAGAAATCGTAGAGCCCCTCATCTGTGATATATGGCGCATTTACTTCTACGAAATCAGAGGATGCCGTATCAGGCTCAAAGAATGTCTGAAGGCTTGAAAGAAGTACAAGAGGGCTGTCACCGAGGACATATTCTTCCTTTGCAGCGAATCTCTTAACTCCTCCAAGTGAAGCATCAAGATATTCACCGAGTCTGCCGTAAGGCGTTATTTTCAATTTTATCTCATCCATTCCATAAAGACATCTGCGGTATGCATCGCGGGGAACCTGCCAGAGGCGTACATCACTGTCATTGAATATCATCTGTCCGGCAGCAATGCTCAGATTAAGATTATATTCCACATCTGAAATGCCTCCCCATGGCTTCTGATGCCCGAAATCATATTCCTGACCGCCAATCCAGACAATGATGATGTTCTTCGATATCTCAGGATTGATCAGGAGGGCACTTGCTATGTCGGTGAGAGGTCCGCCCACAAGGACATACAGAGGATGTTCCGGCGAGCACTGAAGTGCCTCGTCGATAATAAGGCGTGCACCTTCGGAATCCTGAGGTTTGCCAGGTGCCATCATCTTTTCACATGCACCGGTTGCCACCTTTACTTTTCCTGACATACCCATGATATCCAGCAGTTCATTTGCCTTATCGACCGAAGCTTGCGCAGTGTTGGAAGCATTGGTGAATCCTCCGCGAGGACTCAGATGAGTTCCGATGATTCCCCTGACATTGATGCTCTTACAAAGAAGCTGGTGAGCTGTTGCGAACAGCCCGTCTGCATCACCGCATAAATCATTGACTACGATTACCTTGGTCCTTCTGTCTATGTTCCTGTTTCCTTGCGGCTGAGCGAAAGCCAATGCTGATATCAGCATGACCAATAATGATATTATAATCTGTTTCATTTACGATTGTATTATATGTTACAGACCATTATTTATCTGTATGTACAGATTATTACATGGCCGTCAATGCCGAGCAGTCCATAAGGGTCTGATGTTCTACGTGAATGTTCAGATAACGATTTTATTCTGTTGTTCAAAGTTGTTCTGACCTTTACGATGATTTGATTTTCACCGGACTGGACATATTCACCAATGTCAATGCGTGTGTTTGTCTGACTTGCAATTACTTCCTTTCCGTTCACATATAATTGGTATGAGTAATTTACATTGCCTAGGTTGATGATAGCCTTTTCTCCTTCTTCAAGAACGAAGGTAGCAGTATATGTTCCTGTTCCTGAAACATTTTCAAGTCCCTTGATCTCATTCCAAGGCTTGAGTTCTTCAATTTCAAAATCGAAGTTACGTTTTGTCGTCCCAGTAGGTGTTGTTCCCGGTTCCCATGACTCTATATTCAGACACCAATCTGCAATTTCGATTGTCCTTGATTCTGAAAAGTCTGGGTTATAGCTATCGCGGGTGGCATGTATTTTACCTGTACGGTCAAATGCAATAATGACTGATTCGTTGCCTGCGAGTTCGACCGGAATACTGATTACTCCGTTATTCTCTTCATAATCAATTACCTTTGTAATGCATCCATCCCATGCATTCATTATATATGGAACTCCTGATGTCCGGAAAGAGACAACTGCTGAAGTTGAACTATAAGGAAGTTCTCGCTCTTTGCTCCATCCCCAAGGAAATTGATTACCGCTGTTGGCATTAAGACCACGGTTGTAGATGTAGTAGTAGTCTATGCCATCGTCTGCCCGATGGATGTTAATGAATTTAGATTTATCTTTTTCATGAGAGTATGATGCATCAGGAAGGATATTCATAGATGCAAGAACTTCAGGAACCAAGCTAAAATCAGAAGCACATTTTACATTTGGGAGCTCCGTCATTTTATTCATAATGGCAATGATTTGTTCTGCCTTGTCATCCTGTCCAAAGAAACTGTTTCCGGTTGGAAGGCTTCCGATATATATTACAGGAAGTCCGGCTTCTGCAAGTTCAAAAATTCGGCACGCAGCATCATACGAAATCTTTTTTTCAGATACAGGCTCATTTCGTGTGTTGAGAGATTGATCAAGTATTATTGCCTTGTATGCAGGACCATTGATGGCTAATCTATTATTCTTAACTTTCGCACTTGCAAGGGAGAGGTTTACATTACTTACAAAATCATATGAATAACCCATGTCCTGAAGCAATCCACCGTCTCTGTACCAATAATCTCCATCTCTGCCTTCAAAATTGTTATCCCAGAATGATTCTCTGAACACGGCAAGATCTATTCTTGGCTTACCCTGTTTGAGAATATATCCGTTTCTCGCTATGAATCTTGTGTAGATTGGGGCCATTTCCCAAAGTGGTTCGGTTCCCCAACTGTTGGAAAAACCATCTCTTCCAAAACCTTCCCACCCTGGCCATGCTACTCCTGGAAGATGATTTTCAATATTGCCAGGGCCACTGAATTTTCCACTGTAGTTATATCCGTGTAAGGTTATATTATTTACTCCGGCAGAAAATGCGCGTTGGACAAAGAATAGGAGATTCTGCCAGCTTTGCGCATGATTCTTACTCATTTCTGCCTGTAGTTCAGCATTATACTCAGTTCTTCCAATAAGATGAACGGCTCCGGATTGAGCTCTGATGTTGTCAAAAGCATTACGAATCATCATCAGTTCACCTTCTGGAATTCCTACAAACATTGATGTGCTTGCCTGTTCCATATATTTGCCGTATGCAGTCTGGTAACGCAGGTTCATACCATATCCTTCAAGGAATTTCTGCATAGGTTCGAGATGATTATGAATAAACAGATAAGTTACTACATCATAATAATCGTTAAGAATGCGTTCTCCTGCACCATCCAATGCCTCTTTCCCGAATCCACCGCCGAATATGCCGCCACCACCAATTGATACGCCATTATGAATGGCTGGAAGGTATGGCGTGAGGTCATAACCTTTCAGTTTCTTGAATACATCAGTGAAGCCGATAGTCCAGTCAACACTTGCCATGTATTCGAGTGAATCTCCGAACAGACCGCTTAGATATTTCAAAAGTCCTTTTGAATTCAGAGCATCAAAGACACCCTTATAATAATCTATGACTGCCTGAGTACCAGCAAGGCTGAAATGATCGACTACATAGAAGCCATTTTTCTTCTCACCAACCCTTTCATTCTTGTAGAAAAACAATGTCCAGCAACCACTGTCATCAGGTGCAGTCCAGTCTATCTGATTAGATTCACTGACAGATGTTGTAATGTCTTTCAAAGAAGAGAGAATTATAGGTGAAGTGGCTTCGATTGTTTTTTTCTTTCCAGCAACTACTGCGAAGCAGTCTTCCGGAATAGTTCCAGAAAAACTGTTCCGGACCTCAACGCGATCACATCCAAGCTGAAGCTCCACTCCTTCAGATTTCTCTTGCAAAAGAGGAGTGGCTATCGGCCATGCAGGACCTATGGTGAAGGTTGCCTTTATACCGTTCTGAGCTGCTTCATCAAGGACAATCTCCATAGTCTCACTCCATTTGTCTGTTCCCCATCCATATTTATGTTCGTCAATGGAAGGACCTTCTCCAGAACGACCTCTGCCAACACCGAAAGCCACAATTTCCACATCGCCAAATCCTGCATCAGCAAGATCTTTGACCTGCAATCTCAATTCGGTTTCATCTATAGCTGCTTGGGGAACCCACATTCGAGCATGCGGACGGTATTCGGCCGGGGGATTGCGGAATTCTTTCACTATATCCTTTTGCCCGGAACAAGAAGTTGTCAGGAGTGAGAAGAGCGTTGCATACTTTATAAGTGATATCATATTATTTATTATTCAATCGTTATAATGAATCTGAGGAAACTTGTGAGCTCAGGTGAACCGTCGTCAGTGGCTTCTGCTATGATGTGCAGTGTTGTTCCTGCTACGGCATCGGCAGGAATGTTGAAATTAATGGCAGAACCATTAGTTTTGTTGAAAGAAATAAGACTGTCGGACGTTCCGGCCTCTCTGTACTGCCACCATTTCACTGATACTTTGTCACCGTCAGGATCGCTGATGGTAGTCTTGAGAGTAATACTTTCCCCGGGCTCTGCATAGAGGTCAAGTTGATTCTTTGCCTTTATCACTGGTCTGTGGTTGGCATCAGCATAGTCAGAAACGCACCAGTCAGCCCTCGAAGCAAAGTCATTCTGGAGGATTTTTACCCATCTGGTCTGTGGATACCACATATCTGCTTCTCCAGTTTGCGGGTTGTAGTCTCCAACCTCTCTGTCAAACGTTATCTTCGGCTTCTGCTGGTCATCCTGTCCATGTCGCGGTCTGAATACAAATCCACCTTCAGGATGAGGGTCTCTGTAAAAGTTGTTGCCTTCATCAGATTTGTAGAATCGACCGCCAAGTCCACCCCATTCAGGATGGTCTATGCTTCTGAGCCCCCAGTCAAACAGAACGAAATATGAAGGGCTGTCACCTTCCGAGATGAATTCATTTATTTCCCGTTTCATACGCTTTGCCATTTCAGGATTGCCGAAGTGGTCTCCCGGATCGTTAAGGTTATATCCGCTGCCAAGGCCGAGATATGCCCCTGCAAGAGGGCCATGGTCATTAATGATATTATCTGTGAACCACTTGCCTGACAGATATGGTTTATGATCCTGCGGTACTGAACTTGTCCAAAGATAAGCGAATGAAAGGAACTGGTCCTGATTATATATGGTTCGTATGTCAGGCCATACTTTTGCAACATAGTTGCGGTATGTGCCATCCTGATCCTGTATGATGTTCAGGACGACTTTTCCGCTCACCTTAGAATGGATTTCTTTCCATTGAGGTGTATCCCTATATTCCTCTTCTATTGACAGAAGGGCTCTTGCCAGAGTGTTTGTACCTCCCCACAATTGGACATAAATGGGCGAAGGGTCATCGTCAAGGATGATGTTCTTGATGAAGTCAGACCCTTCGGTCGGCTCTTCCATGTCTCCCTCCACCACTACATTACCTATTTTCAGAATGCTGCGGAGATAGTCCGGTGAAGGATATCTGTCGTCGTGTCTGATTAGATTCGGATAGCATTTTTCATATTTGTCTATATGCTCCTGAATCCATGTCATACCTATCCATCTGTAACTTTCCATTGGCTCTGGTTCCGCTTGAGGAAAGCCTGTCTGGGGTCCTTCAAACCTGTTCTGCGGCAAAAGGCGTGTCCCTTTGTTGTCTCCCGCCCAATGATGCTTGGAACTTGTATAGACAATTGCGCGGATATCCATTTCGTTGGAATACATAAGCAGTCTGATGAATGAATCAATGTCATCCACTTCGCCGTCTGTCGTTATGATTGTACGTGGGAGGAAGGTTTCCGTTTCCGCCTCATTCTCACAGGATACTGTCACAAGAGCAGCCAATCCTGCAATCAATAGTAATGCTTTTTTCATTTTTGAACTGTATTGTCAATCTCTACCACTACCCTTCGATATGAAGTCAGCTCAGGAATTCCGTTATCTGTGACCTTGAGAATGATATGGATGGTTTTTCCATCTGCATCTTGCGGAATATATATCCTACATTTCTCGGTATCCTTTCCCTCAATAGTAATTTCGCCTTCGTAAGTACCCGCTTCCGGATAAAGGCTCCATTCCCACTTGAGGTCGTCTTTGTCCGGATCCGTTGATTTTGCGGCATTCAATTTCAAGCAATCTCCAGCTTTTACTTTTTTATATATGCAATGTAATGACCTGTCGTTTCCGATCACTGCACGAGGATGATGATTTACAGAAGAATAATCCGGGGTGGCGGTCCAGAGCATTCTCGCTGCAAAATCATTCAATATTTCATCTTTCCACATCTTGATGGCTTCTACGCCCTCTTCCGCACTTGCTGTCATGTAGTATGGATCATAAATCGATTCGGATTTTCCTGTCCTGGCATTGAAAGCCGCCCTCATGCCTCTGACTCCCTCGCTCTTTTCTTTGTTGAAGCGGCCTCCCCAGCCTCCATATTCAGGATGCTCAGGAACATTCAGACCGTTAGCAAGGAAGTATAGAAATCCCGGAGTGTCTCCTTCCCAAGACCATATTCTTGATGGATATGCCTTTCCGAATGGTCCGATATTCTGCACGTTTTCCACAAACCACTCATCTTCAGGAGTCCAGCCATACACTTTTGTGTGCCTGATATAAGGAATTTCAGGAAAATTTTTTGCGACCCATGCACCGCAGTCGTCTTGGCCGAGAACATCGAATATGCGGATTTTGCTTGCGAACTTCTTGAAATCCTCCTCACTGCGTGTATTCTTGACTTTCCACAGCGCCTGGGCTATAGGACTCATACCTGCCCATGTGGTCAGCCACACCGGACGAGAATCGTCCTTATCTACAACAGCAATGATATGTTCGGAACCCGGTGTATCTTTTCCCTCGCCGACGCCGTCCATATGCGCTACAAGAGAACCTTCTTTTGTGATTGAGCGAAGGTATTCAATAGAAGGATAGCCATCCGAATGTTTCTGCAGATTAGGCTGGACTTCAGCAAACTGATCCAACAGGAGATTTACATGCTTTATGCCATTTCTTCTGGATTCAGTGGTCCATGCCATTCCTGTGACAATACCTTCTATATCAACGACATCAGAACATACGAGCAGATGTACCATAGACTCCGTGTCATCCGGATCAAATGCAACACCGGGCTCTATTCCTCCCAGATCCGTCACAATAACAATTCTGGTTTTGTCAGAAAGATCCTGACTTGGATTTCCGGTAGATGTGCATCCGGTTAAAACGATTACCAGAATAAGTGAAAGCAATAATTTAATCTTCATAATATTATTTTATAGGAATTGATATGGTCTGACAACTAAGACCTTCTCCTGTTACTGTTATCTTAATTTCGTCCCCATCTCCAGCCTTGACAGCAGCCAAAGCCTGACCGTAATAAGCCGGGTAAATCCCACTGTCAAAGCGTGCTTCTGTGATAGGTTCACCACTGCCGAATCCTTTAAGCTCACCACCTTCAACGGTGATTTCAAGGTTCTCTTCGTATGTGGTGTTGACAATTCCGTTTTCTCCGACAACATCCACATTGATAAAAATTATCTTTCCTTTTTCCGCATAGGCACTTTCAGGATTCAATGACAACATGTTATCGCCCACAGCGGATTCCAGTGAGGCCTCTCCTTTCTTGAATAGGAAGCCATAAGACTTTGCTGTGAGTTTACCGGCCTTATATGGTACACTGAATGAAGCTACTCCATTGCTGGTCCTGGACTTTCCTATACGTTCACCATTGAGGTAGAGTTCGACTCTCCGCGCGCTTGTGAATACTTCCACGGTTGCATCTGTGCCTTCCTGACCGGTCCATGTCCAGCTTGGAATCGAGTTTGTTCCACGCCACTGAGATACACGCGGTGTCTGAGAGCTGACAGGGCGGACAGCTATATATGGCTTACCAGCCTTTTCTTCCCATGTGACTTTTGCCCAATAGGCTTCACCTGTAGGGTTTCCTATCAGGTCGAGGGCGCCACAATCCGCCAGCTTATAAGGGTAGCCGCGTCTTCTGTTACCATATGACCATGCTCCGATTCCACACTCTCCTATATAATCCCAAGCAGTCCACATGAAATCACCGATTACATATGGATACTCCTTGACCATTTGCCAATTCTTCCAAATATCCTGCGGGTAGGTTTCGCTTCCGAAAATTACTCTGCCCGGGTGCCTTGACTCTTCAGAAGGATATCTTACAGTAGCGTAGTTATAACCGACAATGT
>JBJFDE010000044.1:0-11109 GCA_051889855.1 Candidatus Cryptobacteroides sp.
CCATCGCTGCTTCAACTTCTTCGAAGTCTCGCTGACGCGAGTGGCACGTCGCTGACGCGACTTGTTGCTTTAAATTTTGTTTATATATCAATTATTTATACCTGTATGTTGATTGATGAATGTTGCGGTCGCTCGTTTCACATCGCTTTTTTTGAGTGTTGTTTTTTTTATTTCGTATATCGTTGGTGGTGGGTGGACCAGGTGCGGAGGGTTTGGGGGAGGGTGGCGGGGCGGAGGATGGCGCGGGGGATAATCCAGTGCGGATAGATGCCCCATAATCTTGCTTTTTTGCTGCCTTCGGGCAGGTATTCTGCCACCTTGGTTACATCGCTCTGCGACTTCAGCCTCCTGAAATCATTGTGTGCCCGAATGACCGCCTTGAAATAGTCCCATTTGAAAGTCAGAAGATAGACAATGGCAGACATTCCGTCGAGCACCATCCTCTGAAAAATTGTCCATCGTGCCTTCCGGACGGCCTTCCCGGCAATCTTTCTTGCTGAAGACTCTTCAAAAACGAACTCATGGCCCGCATCTGCTGCGTCCCAGACCATTTTCACTGCATAAGTCTTAGCCAAATTATTGCTGAGCATCAGCAAGTTATTCCTGAAATTAAGGAACAATTTCCCCGGAGAATTGTTCGGAAGAGTTCCGCCTCCCACATGCCAGACCACCGACTGCGGGACCACATTCACCGAATAACCCTCCAGATGCATTCTCCAGCATAAATCAATCTCCTCCATGTGGGCAAAGAACCTCGGATCCAGCCCGCCAAGTTCCCGGTAAAGACGCGAACGTACCATCAGACATGCTCCCGTTCCCCAGAAAACCTCGGCCGGAAGGTCATATTGCCCATTATCCTTCTCGAGGTTTTTCATGATGCGCCCCCTGCAGAAAGGATAGCCGAACCTGTCAATATATCCACCTGCCGCCCCTGCATATTCGAACATATCCCTTTGCTGCCAACTATGGAGCTTCGGAGCGCAGGCCCCGCATTCAGGATGGCCGTCCATCCACTCCACAAGCGGTTCCAGCCATGCCTGCCCGACCTCGATATCCGAATTTATAAGAAGGAAATATTCCATCTCCGGATGCCTTTGCTCCAACAGCCTGAAAGCCTCGTTATATCCTCCGGTAAAACCCAGATTCCTCTCAAACACAAGAGTTTCCATATCAGGGAACAACTCCCGGACCACCTCCACGGAACCATCAGCCGAGGCATTGTCAGCCACGACCACCTCGGCTCCCTCCACCCGGCTCACAGAATCGTTGAGAGCGGGAAGGAACTTCCGGAGGAAATCTTCGGTATTCCAGTTCAATATGACAACTGCAATGCGCATGATAATATCTCAAACCGTGCAATTTAGCAAACTATCTGCAAATAGTCAATACCATCGCCCCTATCTGCTTCCCAACCAGATGAACAACATGCCCAGAAGGACAAGTGCAAGGTCCAGAGCCTTTGCCTTGAGGTTGCGTTCCCTGAAAATCAAAGCTCCGCAAGCAAATGAGATTATGACCGACCCACGACGCACGAGCGACACGACCGAAATCATAGACTCGGGACTTCCCAAAGCATTGAAATAAGCAAAGTCGGCGGCTGCTATAAATATGGAAATCAATGGAATAGCCCATGACCAATGGAATGGGGTAGTCTGCTTCCGGGTTGGATACCATAGAATCAGACAGATGATGCTCATGATAATCAGCTGGTAGAAATTGAACCAGCTCTGGACAAACATCGGGCTCAGCTGCTTCATGATGAACTTGTCGTAAAGTCCGCTGAGAGCGCCCATTATGGTCGCAAAGGCCACGCAGAAAATCCATTTGTTCCTGGTGAAATCTATCTGCTCCTTCTTGCTTGAAATGCTCATCAGGAAGATGGACAAAGCAGCCAGGATGACACCGATCCATTGATACAGGTTCAGACGTTCCCCGAAAAATACCATGGCACCCACCAGAACAAGCACGGGTCTGGTGGCGTTGATTGGCCCCACGATGGTAATCGGAAGATGCTTAAGGCCGAAATAGCCTGCTATCCAAGAACTTAGGACGATGAATGCCTTGGCAATCACCATCAGGTGAGCTTTTAGTACAGTGCCCTCATGTCCCGGAGCATAAGTCACCGCATCGAAAACGGAGCCGCTGAACCAACCTGCACTCAGGGCGTTGTCGATGATGAAAGGAGAAAAAATGACCGTTGAGAACAAAGTGTTCAGAAGCAGCACCGGGAGGACTGCATTTTCCTTCAGTGCTGCTTTTTTCGAAACGTCATAGAATCCCAGCAATACTGCTGAGAGAAAGGCTAATGATAACCACATGTGATTGTAAATTAATCACTTATATCATAGCTCGGCTTAATGGCAACCGCAACCGCCTTCGCCACAACCGCCTTCGCCGCAGCCTCCTTCGCCGCAACCGCCGCCGCATCCGCCGCAACCACCATGATTGCCGTGGCATCCGCCGCCGCATCCGTTGGAATGGACAAATTCGCCGTGCAGACCTTCTGCAATCTCTTTTTCAGTCGCCTCACGGACGCTGATTATCTCTCCTGTGAAATGTAAAGTTTTTCCGGCCATTTCGGAGTTGAGGTCCATCTTGACAGTGTTTTCAGACACTTCAAGCACGACACCCGGAATGACAGCACCCATGCTGTTCATCATAGGAATCCTTGTTCCCGGGACCAGAAGGTCTTCCCGAATCTCACCATTCACCTCAAATGCAGTTTTAGGCAAGTCTATTATCTTGTTTGGATCCACTTCGCCATAAGCGTCTTCAGGGGCAAGGGTGACAGTAAATTTGTCACCGGCTTCCATCCCCTCGATATGAGCTTCGAGTTTTGGGAGAATGCCATGTGTGCCGTGGATGTAGTCCAAAGGCCTTTCCTTTGTTGTATGGTCAACGATGTTGCCGTCAACTTCGAGTTCGTAGATGAATTCAACTACTTTGTCCTTGCTTATTTTCATAGCTATAATTTATTGATATTTAATCTCTTTTATTATGATGAGAACGAAACATCATCAAAGGCAATGGCGGGAATCTGCCAACGTGTGCACTTTCTGCTCTCACTTCCCACTGCAATGATTTTGTTCCAAAGTTCCATGATATTGCCTGTGACCAGCATTTCCTTCACGGGATGGATAATGCGTCCGCGGCTGAATTTGTATCCTTCCACTCCGAAAGAGAAGTCGCCTGTCACCGGATTGCAGTTGCCGCCGTTGAATCCTGTGACATAGATTCCGTTCCCGCACTCTTTCAGCAAATCCTTGAGTCCCACCGGTCCGGTGACTTCACGGCCTTTGAGATAAGGCATTATGCATGGCCGGGTAATGTCCTCCATCGTCGGCTCCTCTCCTGTTTTGGCTGCCATGTAAGTGTTTGTGAAATAGAGCTTTACAACCCCATTCTCGATAATCGGCACATTGCGTGTCGCAACTCCTTCCGAGTCGAAATACCTCGCTCCGAGATGGCCACTCTCACGAGGCATGTCGATGATTGTGAGCCCTTCCGGGAAAAGTTTTCTGCCCCTTGAGTCCATCAGGAATGACATTTTCTGCTGGATGGAATTCATGTTCAGGGCATTTAGAATCGGGGTTACAAGCCTTGATGAGACCGATTTTGAAACCACCATTTTGTGACGGCCGCCACGTGATTTCTTCGGTGAAAATTTCTTCAGAACCTTTTCAAGAGCCTTCTTTGCACATTCTTCAATCTTTATTTCACTTGCCGAGAATGAAGAATCCCACCAGAATGCGCTGTATTTGTTTCCATCGGCATCCGAGACATTCATTTCGCAGAAACAGCCTGCTGATGTCTCAATATGTCTGGCCTCAAGTCCCTGGGAATCAATGAGCCAGTTGTCGTCAATGGAGTCTGACCATTCACATTCCTCCGAAACAGGGATGAAGCCGTTCTTGTCATCCAGGGTCTTGAATATGGACATTCTGCGCGTTTTGTCTATCCTCGAATCTATGTCTTCATCGAAATAGGCCTGATCATACAGCCCGGTTTCCGTGCCTGTCAGGGCATCCTTTGCAAGTCTTTGCGGATCGGGAAGTTTCCTGAATTTGTCCGGTTCCAGAATCCTGACAGTATCCACAGCCTTGGCTATGAATGAACTGAGTTCTTCCTTTTCCAGACGGTTGGTGGAAAAAGTGCCGTATCTGTCGTCCACATATATATATAAGAATATCGACCTGTCTGCTGAATGTGTGACTTTGTCGAATTCCCCGTTGAAAAAAGTGACGCTGTCGAGTACGTTCTTGCTCAAAGACACCCTTGAAGCCGATGCTCCGAGTTCTTTTGCGCGATCAATACAGAACCTCGCCATTTCCATTTCATATTCTGTGATGATTCCTGCCATTTCCTAAATTTTAATCCCCCTGCAAAGGGTTCATTGAAACCTGCAAAATTACATATTTTTTCCATCATGGCAAATACCTCTTTCGAGTGGTGCTTCCTTTGCCCGGATACAAAAATTCTTTTCGACTTATGGAAAGGAATGACCGAAAATTTATTACATTTGTAAGTTGTGGATTGTTTTATGGAGACTATGGATGCTGTCACAAAAGATAAACTTATAGAATGGGCAGAGAAATATAATGATCCTCAGTATTTTCAGGAGGATCCGATAGCTTTTCCTACTCATTTTGCCCGAAAATTCAGGGACGGTCAGGCCTGCCTGCAGGATGTGGAAATCAGCGCACTTCTGGCAGCACATCTGGCCTGGGGGCGGCGTGCCATGATCGTCCGTGACTGCAACAGAATGTTTGACCAGATGGAGTGGAGGCCTTATGAATATGTTATGGCAGGGGAGTATCGGGACGACCATGTGAGCATGCACAGGACCATAAAATGGTGTGATTTTGCCGGAATATGCGCAAGGCTCCGTGACCTGTATTCCAGGGTGGAATCACTGGAGAGTCTGACTGACAGTCAGTTGCGCGTGTTGGTCTATGGCCAGAAGGAGGACAGGAAAGCTCCCAACAAAAAGATATGCATGATGAGGAGGTGGATGGTCAGGGATGACGGAAAGGTAGATCTGGGACTATGGAAAAACTCTGATAAAAAGCAGTTGGTCATTCCGCTTGACGTTCATGTCTATACACAGGCAACGGAGTTGGGCCTGACTTGCCGCAAGCCGAAGGATATAGTCACAGCCTTGCAGATAACTGATGCCTTGCGTGAAGTCTTTCCTGAGGACCCGCTTTTGGGGGACTTCGCATTGTTCGGCTACGGAGTCACCAGTGCCGGTGTTGATGAAATATAATTGACCAAATAAAACAAAAATATATGCCAAGGATGTTCATTATTTCCGGTTGCAATGGTTCCGGAAAGACAACTGCTTCATATTCAGTACTTCCAGAAATGCTGGAACTCAGCGAATTTGTCAATTCGGACGAATTTGCAAAGGGATTCTCGCCATTCAACCCAGGCAAGGCCTCGATTCTTGCCAGCCGCTATATGATTGCCAAAATCCGCTACCTGCTTGCAAGGAGGAAAGATTTCGGCATCGAGACCACCTTGGCAACACGTACCCTGCTTAAAACCGTAAAAATCGCACAGTCAGTCGGTTATACGGTCACAGTCCTGTATTTCTGGCTCAATTCACCTGAACTCGCAATTGAAAGGGTCAAGGCAAGAGTCGCTGCCGGCGGGCACAATATCCCTGAAGAAACTGTCAGAAGACGCTATAAGGTCGGATTGAAATATTTCTTCAACGATTATGCTCCGGTATGCGAAAGGTGGATACTTGCTGACAACTCGGAAATTCCGTTCAGGGTTGTAGCAGAGGGGTCGAAGGACACCGTGACCAATATCAGGGACGAGAAAACCTACAACCTTATCCGTTCCATCGTCATGGAACCTGAATTGGAAGACTCCCCGGACGACGGGGCAAATGATTAATTTCAGTTTCGCATATGCGAAACTTGAACGATTGATATGATGAACGACAATTATTACCACAATATATTCGGGACCACTGTCCCGATGCTCGACAAGATTGTCGCAACGGCCCTTTCGCATGGAGGTGACTATTGCGACTTGTATTTTGAGAATACAGTGTATTTCAATCTCTTGCTGAAAGACGGAGCTGTCACCTCTGGAGGATGCCACACTGATTACGGAGTCGGAATAAGGGTCCTGAAAGGAGAAAGGACAGGCTATGCCTATTCCGAGACTACCGAAATGGCAGATATGCTTTCTGCAGCCAGGGCAGCATCGGCTATTGCCCTCGGAGGTGGAAAGACGATGAAATATGAGAGGGTTGCAGACAAGAAGTACGACCTTTACCACGGAATCAAAGATTGGCGAGATGCTGATTCATCATTGATTCTCGAATTTCTGAACAGACTCGAAAAAGAAGTCAGCGGCAGGGACAGCCGCATCGCCAAGGTCGTGGCAAGGGCATCGAATTCCCAAAGCGACGTGATGATGTACAATTCCCTTGGTGAGCTGACCTTTGACACAAGACCTATGGGAAGTGTCACTGTCACAGCCGTATTCACAAGTGGAGAGCAATCCCAGACGAAAACTGCATCAAGGAGTTTTCGTAAAGGCTATGAACTTATTGACAATCAGTTGATTGCCGAGCTTGCGGATGATGTCGTGAATGGAATTGATGCAATGTTCGAAGCGCGTCGTCCAAAAGGTGGAAGAATGCCTGTTGTCATGGGAGCGGGAGCGTCCGGCATCCTTCTCCACGAAGCCATGGGCCATGCTTTCGAAGCGGACTTCAACAGGAAAGGCCAGTCCATATTTTCCGATAAGATGGGCAGCCGAATATGTATGAAAGGTATAAACATCGTTGATGACGGTACTATCTCATTCAACAGAGGGTCAGGCAATTACGACGATGAAGGGGTACCGGCACAGAAAACATACATGGTCAGCGACGGCATCCTCACATCCTATCTCCATGACCGCGTCAGCGCCGCATGGTACTGCATTCCATCTACAGGAAACGGCCGCAGGGAGAGCTTCCGTTACAATCCCATACCGCGAATGCGGGCAACCTATATGGAAAGCGGGGATATGAGTGCAGAGAACATAATAGCATCTGTAAAGAAGGGCATTTTTGTGGATGAGTTTTCTAACGGTCAGGTTCAGATAGGGGAGGGAGACTTCACCTTTTTCGTCAAGAGCGGCTTCATGATTGAAAATGGCCGCCTGACCATGCCAGTCAAGGATATCAATATCATTGGAAACGGACCGCAGGCCCTCGCTGACATTACTGCTGTCGGCAAAGACCTGCGTATCGATAATGGGACCTGGACCTGCGGCAAAGAGCAGAGCGTCCCTGTAACTTGCGGAATTCCAACCGTTCTGGTCAGTGCTCTGACCGTCGGCGGAGAATAGGCTAAAGCTCCGGAGAGAACATAGGGTCCCAGGCAGGGAGCTTTTCAGGGGTAGTCTTAAGCATGTCCAGAACATCCTGAGGAACATATTTTTTCTCGACTACCAGACGGAACATATATTCGTTGAACCACTCGTCAGTCATGATGAGGCATCCTTTGTATCCTGAAGCCGGGCCCCAGCTGTTCTCGACCATCCATTTCTTTGCCTGGCCGCTTTTGCCGTCGATGTCAACGGCGATGAGGGTCATCGCATGGGACGAGCCGCTGGCATGGGTCTGAACCCTTTCCTTCTTGTCCATACCGAGGCTGAACCCGGAAAGTGAGCGGTAGTCAAAATTTGCAAGGTCGAGCGTTCCTTTCTTGCCGAGGTAGAATTTGTTTACGTCGCAAGAAAAATACATCGCCGTGTTGTCCTTTATCGAAGCAATGGCCATTTCCTTGATACGTTCAATAGGGAGATTGACATACAGCCAGTTATGGCCGTCATATACATGCCTGTCATAGTCGATTTCATACACCTTGCCATATTCGCGGCACGGGTCGTTCATGATCATCACGTAGTTGTTCTCAAGGTCTTCTCCTATGTATTCGTTGTAAAAAGACATTGGAGTGTATTCCTTAACGCTGACGACGTTGTCATTCTTGTCGCATCTTGTCCATGTGAAAGATACAGGCGGCTCTCCGAGGCAGAGGACCAGGAACCTGTAGATTTCAGAGAGAGACTCCTCCTTCATCTGCTGCATCTTTTTCAATGTTTCAGTCTTGACCTTGGCTTTGACCTTTCCGGAAGTATTCTGTGACCAGGTCTGACGCAGGCGCAGTCCGTCCTCGCGAAGTTTCTGTCTGATCAGGGACGACATCTGGGAAGTGTTGTTGCTGCAGAATGTCTCCGGCATCGCTTCTGAAGGCACGGCTCCGTACTTGGTTATGAGATTGGACACTCCGGTGAACTGGCCTCCGTCCCCAATAGGATTGGAAAAGAGCCAGTCAACCTTCCTGTCATCGGAAGGCAATTCTCTTGTGTCTATGATTCCCTGGAGGAAAAGATTTGATTTCTCCAATTGGTCGTAGAAGAAGAGATAATTCTGGGAGAATTCGAAAGATGGAAGGTCATATTTGTCTATCATCTTGGCACGCAGGACGTTGAGTCCGGTGAAAAGCCAGCACCTTCCTGAGGATTTCTGGTCTGTGATACCCTTGGTCCTGACCCTGTCAGAAAAATGGGTATCTGTCATTGCTGCATTATCCGAATTGATGGCCAGGGTGGCGATGGAAGTGCCTGCAAGGGCATTCTTCAGAGCTTTGTCTGAGGGTGTGGCTTTCCAGGAAGTCCTTATGCGATCCATCATCTCAGCAGAGATTCCGCCTTCAGGATCACCTGCCCTTTCTTGCGCAGGTGCCGGAATGACCATCATCCCGGCGACTGCAAAAATCAAAAGTGAATGTTTCATTTACACTATCCGTTATTTTGTGGCAGCCTCGATTTTCTTCATCAAGGCGAACATGATAAGGGCTGCAATGAGGCAGAGTGCGATGAGAATGCCCCAGTTTGCCATGAGAGGAATCTTGTTCCAAAGCATTGAAGGAATGGAGCTGAGGTAGTTACCTATTGCAGTTGCAGCAAACCAGCATCCCATCATCATACCTTTGTATTTTGGAGGTGCTACCTTCGAAACGAATGAGATTCCCATAGGTGAAAGCAGCAACTCAGCGAAAGTGAGTGTCAGGTAAGTGGAGATGAGCCAGCCCGGGCTGAGGATGCTCTGGGTTTCGTTCTGTCCGAGGTCCATCGGAGATGTAAGACCGAATGACGCAAGGGTGATGACAACGAATCCAAGTGCGGCAACAAGCATTCCGAGAGCAATTTTCTTAGGTGCGGAAGGCTCTTTGCCTTTCTTTGCCAAAGCTCCGAAAAGTGCCATTGAGAATGGTGTGAGGGCTACAACGAAGAATGGGTTGAACTGCTGGAAGTCAGAAGGCTGTGCATAAACCGGATCCGGCATCATGCAGAAAAGACCGATTGCGCCTGCCCAAAGAGCGGCGGTAACGCATCCTGAAACAATCCTGCCTTTTTTGGTCTCTGACTGGAAAGCTGAAAACAGAGTATATACTGATGCAGCAATCAGTGCAAGGCTCCAGATGTTGAATCCGATTCTCATCGGACCGCTGACTGTAAGGTTAGTATATTTCTTTGCAAAGAAAGTGAGGGCTGCACCATTCTGGTGGAATGCCATCCAGAAGAATATTACAACTGCAAATACGAGGAAGAGGGCAACAAGACGGTCCTTTGTCTGTTTTGGTGTAAGTTCCTCGACAGGAGCGGCAGTCTCTTTTGCCTGTTTGGCGGTAACATCAGCATGCTTGAACCATTTCCTGCAGCCGAAATAGATGGCTACTGAAAGGATGAGCGAGATGCAGGCTACTCCGAAGCAGAGTCCGTAGGCACCAGAAAGCGCTTCAAGATATGCCGGGTCAGTGTTGGCTGCGTCATAAACAAAACCTGATTTTGCGAGCATTGTTTCAGTAATCCTCCTTGCCATTGACGGAGCGAACATCGCACCGATGTTGATGGCCATGTAGAAGAGGCTGAATGCAGAATCCCTCTTGGCTTCATATTTAGGGTCATCATAGAGGTTTCCGACAAGTACTTGCAGGTTTCCTTTGAAAAGACCTGTTCCGACGGCGACAAGGGCGAGTCCGGCAAACATTACCAATTTGG
The DNA here is from genome assembly GCA_051889855.1 of Candidatus Cryptobacteroides sp. GTDB lineage: Bacteria > Bacteroidota > Bacteroidia > Bacteroidales > UBA932 > Cryptobacteroides. The sequence continues at coordinate 10,075 of JBJFDE010000044.1, forward strand.
CAGTGAGTCCGTTACCTGCCGGCAACGCCAGGGAAAGGTAGCCAAGGAACATGACAGAGATGCCGACGACAACGCATTTGCCATAGCCTATTTTATCAGCAATGATACCTCCGATCAGAGGCATGAAATAAACGCCGGCAAGAAAGATTGCATAGACTTGACCAGCGGCAGCTTCGCTCCATCCGAAACGGGCCTGCATCAGCAGGGTGAGGATGGCCAGCATAGTGTAGTAGCCGAAACGCTCACCTGTGTTGGCGAGGGCGAGGGCGAACAAACCTTTGGGTTGACCTTTGAACATAATGTTTTGTTTTTATAGTTAGTAAATAATATAGCAAATTGGGGATGACACCATCATTGAAATTGGCATCAAATTCACAAAGATAATAAAATATGACGAATATGGAACCCAGTGCTGAGATTTTGTAAGGCTCAGGCTGATTTTATTCCTTTGTGTTAGGGTTTTGAACTGAAAAATGGTATATTTGCTTTTTGGAAAAGCCGGAGTGGGCAGAAAGCAATCCGGTATTTATGGATTGTAATATATATATTGTTGTATATGAGTCATTTAGGCGTGCGAATATTGTGTGGGATGGTCAATATGTTAGGAAAACTCCCCCTCGGTTTCCATTATGCGGTGGGCAGTATGGCCTCGTCATTGGCCAAGAATGTGCTCAAATATCGCTATGATGTGGTTCTGACCAACCTGGCACGGTCATTCCCGGAAAAGAATTATGGTGAAATCAAGGAAATAGCCAATAGATTCTATTCTCACTTCGGAGATATTTTCGCTGAGGCCATCTGGTTCGGAGCATCATCTTATGAACGTCTTAATAAAAGCGGGATTGTGACGGTAACCAATCCGGAGGTACTCAATGACTTGTTCACCACTACAAGATCAACTACTGTACTGTTCTCGCATTGCGGCAATTGGGAAATCATCGGAGGCTTGCTGGGATATCCTACGGCAACAGGGGAGAAGCTTGTATTGAAAGAAAAAGAAATGTTACATGCGGTAGCCGGCTTTGGTCAGGTATT
>JBJFDE010000045.1:0-2971 GCA_051889855.1 Candidatus Cryptobacteroides sp.
TGCTCATCTTGATGAGCCCGATTGCCGGAATGGTGAAACTTGTAACATCCTTGTCGGATACAAGGGCTGTCTTGTCTGAATACGCCTCATTGGTAAGATATTCTAGGGCCACAGGGAGCACCTGGGCACCATAATGCTGGACTGACTTTCCACTTACATTTGAGAAATTGTCAAGGTCCGTATGATAATGGTTCACATCTGCAACGGTTGAAAAGTTCATCCCCGGAATTTCATCCTTAACTATTGTGAAATCGGTAAAATTCGGCATGAAACTGTAAACCACGGTCGTGAGCGAGTATGTGAAAGGATATTTCGCTGCCTTGGCATATAAATCCATTATCTTCTCATTCGAAGGACTGGTTTCAAAAAGAAGTGCCGGTCCCCAAGGCCCGCGGGCTTCTATATTGATCATAAGGCCAACATTGTCAAACTCCTCCCTGTCGTTCTCCCAAAGGGCCTTCATTCCCATCATTCCGACCTCTTCAGCATCAGTAAACAGCACTTTTATACCCTGATTCCATTCTGGACGGACTTTCAGAGCCTGCGAAACGGTCTCAAGAATCACTCCGACTCCATAGCCGTCATCAGCTGCTCCATAGGACCATACTGTATCCTCAGGCATAGGCTGGGAATATCTTGAATCATAATGTGCAACAAGCATAAGCCAAGTGCATGGACCGGATGTTTCTGGAGCGAATTCTGCCACAAGGTCAACAGCATCGAATACATATTCCACATGCTTCCCCTTTGGTCCGACAAGAGAATCGTACTGGTATCGCTTCACCGTATCAGCTCCCATTGAGCGGAGCCTTTCGACAAGGTATTCACGCACTTGCGCCCTTTCCTGAGGCTGGGCTACAGAATGATGGTTCTGTGAAATCACCTCTATGTCCTGAAGAACACGGGCTGCTGAGAAATTGTCCGATTCTGCCGACTGTGGTTTCGGCATGGTGAAAAGGCCAAAGGCCAGAAAAGCTGTAGCCAGAATAACGGCTGTAAGGATTAAGAATCTCGCTGTTTGTTTCATACTATTTTAAATAACAGCGGCAAATATACGAAATAAATTTATAATCCATTGAACATGTTCTGAGTCAAGGAAAAATAGATTACTAAAAAAATTTAGGGGGGGGTAAAATCCAATAATTTTTACTTTCTTTGCATATTGATATTAACCTGATGTTTGCTTCCGAAAAACTATTTGGAATAGAATTGTCATAATAATAAATTACTATGTTAAAACTAACTGACAAAAAGGCAGTCAAAGTTCTGATTACAGGTCTTGTTCTGCCGGGGTTGTTCTCTGGTGCCAAAAAGGAGTATGATCTGGACAACCTTAACAAAGAGGTGACAATTGCACAATCCGGCCTCGCCCTCCCGATTGGCAGCACCAAACAAATTACTGTTAAAGACCTTCTCAAAGACGTTGAAACTGATGTCCTCACTCAATTCAATGGCGGGTATGCCATCAAATTTGAAGATAAGATGGATCTTGGCGAGAATCTGCCTGACTTTCAGGACATGATCAAAATCAATGACATCAAGTTCGACAAGTCATTTGATTTCGCTATCGACGGCATTGACTCAGATGCTCTTTCAATAAACGGACAGGAGTTCGCTGCGCAGTTTGACATGGGAAGCAATATGGATGTGGATATCAATATCCCTCCTTTCTCTTCTTCAGAGAAGATTGCTCTCGGATTGTACAAATATGCAGGCTATGTGAAAGACATCGACCTCAGCAAGGGAATGCCTGAGGTTAAACTGCCAATCAGCCAGAAAATCAACATTGAAGCTCCGGTCATCCCCGGCATGGCAGCCATTGATGTGAATGTCGGGAATTTGGACATCGAATTGGGCAGCGCACAAGAAAATCTCACTGTCAAATTCGAATCTCCTGATGAAAACCTGACCAATATCCGCGACCTTAAGCTGGAGAATGGTTCCAAACTGGTCATTGTGGCAGAAATGAGCGGTTATGAATTCCTCAAGAATGGTGTTTTCACTCCGGACATTACTCTGAATCTCGGCGACCTTATCGGCCTTTCAGGAGCGGATGCCAAAGCGATCAGGATTTCTGATGCTTTCAATTCTGCAAACAAATATAAAATCACGAAAGAATATGCCATCGATGCACTCAATCTGAAAGCTGAGAACTGGAACGGAACACAATTTGCCCAGACAAATGCTGTCAGCCTCGGCGGCAAGATCCAAGTCACAAGTGCAACTATCAGTTCCGACCAGGCGAACAAAGACCATAACATCGGAATAAATCTTTCAATATCATTTGAAGGACTCAGTGTGAAGTCTGCAACCATGGATATCAGGAACATATCCGTTGAGCAGGTAATAGATGTTCCTGTTTCCCTCGGAAACAACGGCATCACACTTCCGGAACATGTCAAAAGCATAAACAATGTTGTCTTCAGCGACAACTCGAACATTGCCATGGCATTCGGAGCAAAGAATGCTAACATTGCCAACATGAAAATCAATGTTGATGCGCTCAAATTCAAGTTCCCGGCAGCAATGGATGTTGAAGGTGCCGTCAACGGTATCATTACCACTCCGGCCTTCGACCTCATCTCTGGCTATAACAAAACATTCAAGATCAAGGGCATAGACCTTCCGGAGGCAAAGAACGGAGTCATCAGCTGGGAAGACAAGATGACTATTACAGCCAAGGTGTCTGTATCCGGACAAGGAATCAACAGTGCTGACATCCCTGTCACGGAAAGTGCAGATGCATATATCCAGGCAAATGCAAATTCAAACATCGAAATCGCTGACTGGAATGCTTCTGTCGAGGGATTCGAGGTGGAAATGACTCCTGTAAAAGAGAATTTCAGCCAGACCTTGCCTGACGAACTTGCCAACTATGGTACCTTTACGGTTACTCTTGAGGGAAATCCTCAATTGAATATCGCACTTGATATTCCTGATACCAAGCTTGACATCGTTCCGGGCTCGAAGG
>JBJFDE010000046.1:0-2940 GCA_051889855.1 Candidatus Cryptobacteroides sp.
GTTATTTCCGTTCATATATTGGTAGGTTTTGTCTTCACAAATATATAAATATTCGGGTAATATGCTGCATTTCCATTGAAATTCTTTTCACTTCGTATTTGAAATTAGAACAATAATTCCTAATATTGCAAAAGATGGCTTTAGGGCCAGGCCGGGACGCAGATGCGTCTCGCATTTTTTTGTTTAATCATTAACGGACTTGACATCATGTGCGGGTTTGTAGGAATATTCGGAATGACCGATCCGACGGTGGATTGGAGAACAAAAGCATTGAAAATGTCGGCGAAGATAAGGCATAGGGGACCGGATTGGAGCGGAGTCTATGCTTCCGACAGATGTATATTGGCACACGAGCGCCTGGCTATCGTGGATCCTCTTTCTGGAGGACAGCCGCTCTATTCACAGGATGGGAAGAAGGTGCTTGCCGTCAATGGCGAGATTTACAATCATCAGGACATAAGAAACAGATACGCAGGGGAATACGAGTTCAAGACTGGTTCTGACTGCGAGGTTATTCTGGCTCTTTACGAGAAGAAGGGCATTGACTTTCTTGAGGATCTCAACGGCATTTACGCATTTGCCCTTTACGACAGCGAGAAGGATGCGTATCTCATTGCCCGTGACCCGATTGGAGTTATTCCTCTTTATATTGGCCACGACAAGGACGGAACTGTTTACGTCGGTAGCGAACTGAAGGCATTGGAAGGATTCTGCGATGAGTATGAACCCTTCCTGCCGGGCCATTATTATTGGAGCAAGGACGGAAAGATGACCTCCTGGTACAAGCGTGACTGGTTTGAATATGACAATGTCAAGGATAATACTTCCGATGTGCGGGAACTCAGGGAGGCTCTCATAGCCTCTGTAAAAAGGCAGCTGATGTCTGACGTTCCTTATGGTGTTCTCCTCAGCGGAGGTCTAGACTCATCCATTATTAGTGCCATTGCAGCCCGTTTCGCACAGAAGCGTGTCGAGGACAACAGCAAGACAACTGCATGGTGGCCAAGGCTCCACAGTTTTGCAGTAGGGCTGAAAGGCGCTCCTGACCTGGCTAAGGCGCAGGAGATGGCAGACTGGATAGGGACTGTTCATCACGAAATCAACTATACGGTACAGGAAGGTCTTGATGCTATCAGGGATGTGATTTATTTCATTGAAACATACGATGTTACGACTGTAAGGGCATCTACTCCGATGTATCTCCTTGCAAGAGTTATCAAGAGTATGGGAATCAAGATGGTCCTCAGTGGGGAGGGCTCCGATGAGATTTTCGGTGGTTATCTCTACTTCCATAAGGCTCCGTCTGCAAAGGCTCTTCACGAGGAGACTGTCCGCAAGCTGGGCAAACTTTATCAGTATGATTGCCTTCGTGCCAACAAGTCTCTCGCTGCGTGGGGCGTTGAAGGGCGTGTTCCTTTCCTAGACAAAGAGTTCCTTGACGTGGCAATGAGGCTTAATCCGGAGTCGAAAATGTGCCCGGGCAAGACCGTGGAGAAGAAGATCTTGAGGGAGGCTTTCGAGGATATGCTTCCTGAATCTGTAGCCTGGCGACAGAAGGAACAGTTCTCGGATGGAGTGGGCTATAACTGGATTGACTCTCTCAAGGCAGTTGCGGAATCAACTGTTTCCGATGAGCAGATGGCTCACGCAGCAGAGCGATTCCCGGTTAACCCGCCTATGAACAAGGAGGAGTATTGCTACAGGTCAATTTTCGAGGAGCATTTCCCAAGCGAGTCAGCGGCAAGGAGTGTCCCGAGCGTTCCGAGCGTGGCCTGTTCTTCCGCTGTGGCTCTGGAGTGGGATGCAGCATTCAAGAATATGAATGACCCGAGCGGGCGTGCCGTAGCCGGTGTTCACAACGAGGCCTATTAGAGTTCCTTGGTTTCGTAGAGATGCCTGACTCTGGTATAGGTCCTGACAGACCCGAATCCGCTGTTGGATGCTATTTCTGCATTTGTAGCCGTCGGATGTTCCTTCGAATATTCGGCGGCATGTTCTATTCTCAACTTATTGATGAAAGAGTAGAATGAGCCGAAATTTTCCCTCAATACTATTGAAAGATATGTCCTGTTCGTACCTACGAGGGTTACAAGTTCAGTTTTGTTGAATTTGGGATTGAGGTATTGTTTCCCGTTAATGACAACTTCGCGTATTTTTCTCTCAATGTCCTTCTTCTGCTGGGATGGGATGTCTGATGGGGCCACTTCCTGTTCTTCTTTGATTTCTCCCGATACTTGTGCCCTCTTTGCCTCGATGATTCTGATGATTTCTTCATCAATCCATTCGCATTTGGACTGCAGCGGATTGAGGATGGAAATCAGAAGAATTATTGAGGCGATCACCGCTACATTGTTGTATATGGCTGTAATGGTCTGATTCCCAATGAGAAAGACGATGACTGCCAGAATCCAGACAAACAGTGATCCAATTGATGTGGCGAGTCCGAATTGTGCAGGGAAGTCTTCTTCATTGGAGTATTCTTCCCGGTTTATCTTCCTTATCTTGCGCACGATCCTGATGAAAACAACGATGAGATTGACGGCAATTATTGCAGAAAATATCAATGAGGATATGCATATCAGGCATTTGTATGGTTCCAGTTCGTTTCCGCCTCCCAATGCATTGATGATTAGAAAAATGATCATCAACGCAGGAAGCAGAATTGCCCAGAATTTTTTTTCGAACCATTGACGAAGGTCCCCGAAAAAGAAACTGCGATGCGAAATTGACCCGAAAGTCGGTGCGTATATTACAAGGAAGCATCTTTCGAGGAGCCAGGCATCCTCGCTTTCCGGGTGCATCAGATATGGAATCTGGATCAATGTAAGCAGGAACAGTATTGTAACCGTTTTTCGGCTCGGATAGAAGTAATGTTTGTACTTGTCGTAAGGATGGCACATGTGGCACCATCTAAGTATCGCGCAAAAGACTCCTGTCAAT
>JBJFDE010000047.1:0-35660 GCA_051889855.1 Candidatus Cryptobacteroides sp.
AATCATATCAATATCAATTATGTTTATTCTTTAGGATATGCTTTAGAATGTCTATACATGGACAAGGGTACCGATCTTTTCTCCCTTGACAAGCTTGGTAAGGTTGCCTTTCTGGTTCATGTCAAAGACGATGATTGGCATATTTCCTTCGCGGCAGAGTGCAAAGGCTGTCTGGTCCATGACCTTGAGTCTGTCTTCGATGGCTTTGTCAAACGTGAGCTCATCATATTTTACAGCAGAAGGGTCCTTTTCCGGATCTGCTGTGTAAACTCCGTCCACACGTGTTCCCTTAAGGAGGGCATCCGCACCGATTTCAAGTGCGCGAAGGGCAGCTCCGGAGTCTGTTGTGAAATATGGGTTGCCCGTGCCGCCGGCAATCAGGGCCACTCCGCCTTTCTCCATGACAGAGACTGCATCATCTCTCATATAATATTTGGCAACAGGCATCATCGGAGTCGCAGTGAAGACTTCCGCATCTACTCCTGCACTGCGGATTGCCATCGCAAGTCCGAGAGAATTGATGACGGTTGCAAGCATGCCCATCTTGTCTCCGTTGACCCTGTCAAATCCTTTTCCGACTCCCTGCAGACCTCTGAAGATATTGCCACCGCCTATCACTATAGCTACCTGAAGTCCGTTGCAGACTGCTTCAGCTACTTCTTCTGCATATGCTGCAAGATAGTTTTCGTCAATTCCTTTGCCTGCCGGGCCGCCAAGGCTTTCTCCGCTGAGTTTGAGCAGGACACGTTTGTATTTTCCCATATATATTCAGTTTAGTGTTGCATATACCCTCCTTGCGGCATTCAGCTCCGCAATTCGAGCAAACAAAAGTATCGAATTATTATGAAACTTGCAAGAAAGATTATATCTTTGCACTCCGTGTTGGGCCTTTCGCTGAATTTTCAACACAGTGAGAAGATAACTATTCATTAAAAAGATATGGCTAATATTTTAACATCTTCAATCGGCAAGAAGCTTATCATGAGCATAAGCGGCCTGTTCCTAATTATTTTCCTGCTTCTTCACATGACAATCAACCTGTTTTCTGTAATTGACAGTTTCACAGGTAGCTATGGCGCTGCAGACGGATTATTCCAGGCAGGCTGTGATTTCATGGCGCTTCCTATCGTGACCATTATGGTTCCTGTGCTTGCACTCGGATTCGTTATCCACATCATCTATGCTTTCTACCTGACTGCAAGCAACATCAAATCACGTGGTGGCTACAACCGTTATGAGGTGTCAAGCAAAGCCAAAACTGAGTCCTGGGCTTCCAAGAACATGCTCGTTCTCGGTATCATCGTTCTCGGAATCCTCGCTTTCCATCTTACTCATTTCTGGGCTGACATGCAGCTCGCTGAGTTCACCGGCGGAGAGGCTGAGAATCCTTACGTTCTTCTCAATGCTACATTCGGTCAGTGGTGGGTCGTAGTTCTCTACCTCATTTGGTTCGGAGCTCTCTGGTTCCACCTTACCCACGGTTTCTGGAGCGCATTCCAGACAGTTGGCTGGAGCAACCAGATCTGGGTCAAGAGACTCAATGTCATCGGTTACATTTTCGCAACCATCATCTTCCTCGGCTTTGCAGTTGTAGCAATCAATGCTTGCCTCCAGGCAAACGGCATCATCGGCTAAGCCACGACAAGATTCGATATAAAAAAGACTGACCGAATTGGTCAGTCTTTTTTGCGTTCATATACAGCCTATTCCATACCAATAGGAAGAGTTTTTCTGCGCAGCCATGCAGAGACTTCTGACGGAAGCATGGCATTGAGCCGCTGATAGACACTTTCGTTATACGAGTTCAGCCATTCGAGTTCTTCGGTTGAAAGGAGGTTTGGAATGACTGCTGTGGTGTCAATGTGACAGCAGGTAAGCGTCTCAAACTCAAGCCATTGGCCAAAGTCATTATTTCCAGCTTCCTTGCAGAGAATGACATTCTCGTGGCGGATGCCGTGCATGCCTTCACGATAGATGCCCGGTTCATTGGACGTAATCATGCCGGGCAGCAGTGGCTGTGAGTTGAAATTTTGCCTGATGTCCTGCGGGCCCTCGTGGACGCAGAGCCAGAAGCCGATACCGTGACCAGTTCCGTGGCCGAAATTCCGTTTGGCCCTCCAGAGAGGATTGCGGGCGAGCACATCAAGCTGGCATCCTGCCGTTCCGCGAGGGAACTCAGCCATGGATAGTGCAATCATACCTTTGAGAACAAGGGTATAGTCTTCCTTTTCAAGGTCAGTACAAGGACCCATAGGCACAGTACGGGTTATGTCGGTCGTGCCTGTGAGATACTGGCCTCCTGAATCAACAAGATAGAATCCTCTCGGCTGGATGACAGCGGATCCCTCACAAGGTGTGCTGTAATGTGGAAGGGCTGCATCAGGCCCATAAGCAGAAATATTCTCGAAACTGTTTCCGCGATAGCCGGGAATCTCGGACCTGAACTCAGAAAGACGTTCGGAAGCTTCCCATTCAGTGACTGCTCTGCCTGAAGCCACCTCGGATTCAAGCCAGTAAAGGAACATTTCCTCTGCAACACCATCATCTATATATGCCTGCCTCTGAGCTTGAATCTCAGACTCAGTCTTTATGGCCTTTTCAAGAATCACAGGAGAAGTTCCTTTAATGCTTGAAGGCAGGACTTCATCCAGAATGCATGCGACATGATAGTTCAATGAAGAAGGATCAACGAAAACAGTGCCTTCGGGATTCTCATCCGCAAGCATTGAAAGAGCCGCTTCAAGTTCATCATATCCAAGCACTTGCACTCCATCCATTTCAAGTTCGTTGAAGCTGTCCACTGTGTCGGGGTCAAGTGGCTCGTCATCACATGACTTCATCACAAACCATTTCACATAATCCTGTGTCACAAGCAGATAAGAAATCACCAGAGGATTGTATTCGATGTCGTTTCCCCTGACATTCAGCATCCAGGCAATCTCATCGAGAGAAGTAAGCAGGACTGAAGCAGCCCCATTGAGCATCATCCATTTGCGAAGCCATGCAATCTTTTCCACTCTCTGAGTACCGCCAAAATTGTCCACATCGATGGTAGTGACTGGAGTCACGGGGATATGCGGTCTGTCAGTCCACAGCATGTCCAGCATGTCAGGGACATCCACGACGATAGCTCCGGAGGCCTCCTTTACACTTTGCACGAAGCCCGAACTGATGCTCAGTCCATCAACGGCAATCACATTCGCCTTGCCCGAGATCCACTGAGGAATGAGAACAGAATCTGCCTGACGTGTCTTATGCAGCTGAACTCCGGTACCCTGAAGTTGGTTGTTGGCCTGGATAAAATATCTTGAATCTGTCCAAAGCCCGGCATGGTCCATGGTAATGACCACATCGGCAGCTTCTCCTGTAAATCCAGTCAGCCACTCAATCTGCTTCCAGCGCGGAGCCGGATATTCGCTTGCATGAGGATCCGAGCCACAAATGATTACAGCGTCCCACCCTTTGTCGGACATTAGTGAGCGAAGGGCAGCGATTCTGCCCGCATGAATGTATCCGTTCATAAAATTCAGATTATATGCGTTGCAATTTAGGCAATTTCTGCGACAATTCCGTCAGAAATGAAGAAAGAGTCTTCAGGAATCCTTATCCTGCCTCCGTCAATCCTGACCAGGGCTCCGTTCAAAAGCATCCTGTCCACCGCCTCTTCATCGGCATGGGTGCGGAGAAACTGCTCCTGCACTCCCCTGTCAGTCCTGAGGGACAGCATTATAGTCTCAAGGTCATACTGCTCTGTATCAAGCGTTTCCGACTCACGGACTGCATCAGGTGATGTGCATGAAAGATAGGCTTTCAAGTCTGGAAGATTCCACCTTCGGATCATCTGCCTCTGCTCCGTGCCATCGTCCTTTATCATGAAACTGTGCGCACCCGGGCCGAAGCCGACATAAGGGACATGTGCCCAATAGGCTGAATTATGGACAGCCTCCCGGCCCGGCAGGGCAAAATTGGAAATCTCATAATGGTGGTAACTAGCCTGGGAAAGGACGCGGCAAAGTATGTCATATTGCTCTCGGCAATGTTCCTGGTCTGCCTCTGCAAAGCGGCCCTGCCTGATATATTCTGCCAGCATGCTCCCTGGCTCTACAGAAAGCTGGTATGCAGATATATGGGAAGGAAGATTTCCTGACGGAGATATGGAAAGTGCCTGATGGACAGTCTTTTCCCAGTTGTCCGCATTCAATTGCGGGAGCCCGAAGATAAGGTCTATGCTGATATTCTTAACCCCCGCCTGCTCGATTATGGCATATGCGCGGCGGGCTGTTGCAGCATCGTGACGACGGTTCATCCACTTGAGAATCCCATCATCAAAGGACTGGACTCCCATGCTTATCCTGTTTACGCCCAACTTGGCCAGCCCTTCAATATATGCCGGTCCTTTCTCCACGACATCTTCCGGGTTGACCTCAACGGTAAATTCATCGAAAGGTCCGGGATGCCCTGCCCGGGAAAGGGTCCCGACAACGGATTCAAAAAAAGAAAGAGGCAGCACCGAAGGGGTGCCGCCACCTATATATAATGTATTCACATCCCCTGGAATCTCATTTTTCTCTGACATGATTTCAGCCGTCAGAGCAGAGCCATATTGCTCAAAAAGAGCATTCTGACCATGTGCAACTTCATTTCTCCGGCATTTGGGAACAGCCTCGGAATAAAAGTCGCAATATGTGCAGAAACTTCTGCAGAAGGGAACATGAATGTATATCACAACTATCTCAGGAGCAATTCAGTTTCACCAAGACGAGACTGTTCAGTATAAGCCTCGATGGTGTAAATTCCTTTGACATACTCAGTGATGTCGTTCAGATAAATTGCGACATCAATCTCCTTGCCCTGATAGTCAATCTCTCTGGAAGCAGAACAAATCATAGGCTCACCGTTGAGTTCGAAAGTCCTTTGGGTGCCGTTTGTAAGCAAGACTCCGTCCGGTCCCTTTACACGGATATAAATCCTGACCGGTCCCTTCGGAGCAAGGTCATTTTCAACCAGGCTGAGGGTTGAAAGAAGGCGGACTACCCTGCTGCTCCGGTCTGTAACCTTGTCGGATGAGTTGTATGCCTCGACTCTCAGGCCTCTTGCCTTGATGACGGAACCGGCAGCGACCTGTCCGCTGAGGCTCTCGACTGTCCTGGAAAGCTCTTCGGACTGCCTCTTGCTCTCCGCTGCCTCACGTCTTGCCGCAGCTGCATCGGCAGTCAGCTTCTTGTTCAATGTATTGAGGGAGTCAATCTGTACGATGTAGCTCTTCATGATGCTTCTCAAGGTACCGAGTTCTTTCTCATATTGTCTCATCTTGCTTCTGTTTGCAGCATCTGTCTTTTTGATGCGTTCAATCAGCTGAGACACTTCCTCTCTTGAAGAATCAAGCTGTGAATTTATGCTGTCATAGTCCGAAGACAGTGATGCATAATCATTCTGCAGATCGATCATCTGCTGGGTAAGTTCCTGCTTGTCAATTGTCAATTCATTCACAAGCGAAGATTTTTGCCACCATACATATGCCAGAGTACCTGCAAGAATCACGGCTACTCCTATGAGCACATACATCAAAGTTTTCAGATTTTTTTCTTCCATATCAGTCAATTTTTCTCTGTTTTGGTTAATCGAATCGCAAATTTAGGAAAATTCCCATATATTTGCACCACTTGCCATGAAGGCAAGGGAATTATTAACAATTTTGGAGCCACCTGCTATGAAATACCTTGTCAGAGCCATCAAATATTTCTTTTATTTTTCAATCCTTTGCGGTCTGATCATCGGGGCCCTTATCTTTATCGGAGCCGTAGAAGGCAATATTGACACTATCTTCCGCGGAGGATGGATGGCAGTCCTGAAAATGGCCCTGCTCTTTGCAGGTGTCGCCGCAATCTATCCTAAATTAGGGTTCATCACACGTGATGCCGTTACTGCAAAGCCTTGGAAAGAGTCGAGGGAGGAGTTCATCGACCTTATGAAAGAAAAGAATTATGTATTGGAGTCGGAAAATGATGAAACAGCGACCTTCAGATACAAGGGCATAGCAGGTCGAATCACCAGAATGCTTGAAGACAGAATAACCGTCAGCACAAGTGCCGACGGTATAGTACTGCTTGAAGGCCTCAGGAAAGATGTCCTGAGACTTTGCATGGCCATCGAGAACCGGTTCCGTCCGGAAGAATAAGATTTCCGGAAGGTCCTTTGCCCAAGAGACTAATCTCCGAGTTCCCCAGCATCTATTTTTTGGGCGACCTCGTCCAGGGCCTGCCAGAACTCCTCGCCGAAATATCTTTCAATCGGTTCCCTAAGGAACTGATATACACGTATTTTCTCCCTCTTTCCCTTGGCAAAGGCATCCTTGCAGATGTCCCATCTGTGGAGATTGAGTGCCTTTGTGCCATTGCGAAGGGTTGACACCCTGATGGGATAGAGCCAGCATGAAATGGGTTTCCTGAAGTCACCCTTTCCCTGGAACCAGCATCGTTCCATCGAGCAGAAGCAATTGCCGTTTTCATCAAAAAGAGTGTAGGCGCACTCTTCACCTCCAGGAACAAGAGGAGTCACGATGTCCCCGTCAACATCTATTTCAAAAAAGCCCTTTTCCTGAACTGCCTTGCGGCCTGCTTCAGGCATTATAGGAGAAAATACCGGGTAATTTTTCTCAATGGCCTCAACTTCGCATTCCTCCAAAGGAGCCCCGCTGTCACCTATTACACAGCAGCATCCCTTGCACTTCTCATAGTCACAGGCATAGTATTCGGTCAGAATCTCGTCCGAAACGAGACAATCGTCAATCTGAATTATCATTCCGTGTTTCATTATTTATTACTGTCTTTAATCAGATATTCCACTCTGCTTCCCCTGGCAAGTTTGTCAAGCAGGTCTGAAACCTTCTGGGAAGATACGCCGTCAACCTTGGATAACAGATTGGTATATAAATCCTTACCATCCATATATCGTCTTGTCAGGATTTCCATCCACCACTGAGGGTCTTTCATCTGGGTTTCCAGTCTGCCTTTGATATTCTTCTTGCAGGCTGCAAGTTCCTTATCACCGATGGCTTGTTTTCCTATATCTCCGATGCAGGAACGGATCATGGACAGGGCCCGCAACGGCTCACATGGCTGATTGTCCAGTGCAAATCCGGAAGCATCGGCCATCCCTATCTTAAGACGCATCCTGGCCCTTTCCTGAGGATAGATGAATACTTCAGCTGATACATCCGCATACATCCCTGACTTTGCCAGAGTTTCAGACAAGCGCCTTTGCATCACAAGGCCGGCAATCTGGGCCGTTATTACGTTGTCGGCAGTGAGAGGATATGGAGAAGACATCAGTATGTCAATCATATCGCACTCACCATCAATGGTATATAATGAGGTTCCGGAGATGGTCTGATAGCGGAAAGACTCACGTTGGAATGTCCTTCCGGCCGTCTTGAAATGACATACATAAGATGTGAGGATTTTGCGGAGTTCAACCTCATCCATATCACCGACCAGGACAAGCAGCCCGTCATCCATTTTCTTTGACTGTTTTTTGAAATACTGGTCGGCCTTATCGAAGAATGACTCGTCAAGGACAGATGCTTTCTTATATGGTGTCAGTATGTTGTCCGGGCAGAGTATGTCTTCCATGGCTGCTTCAGCCTTGTAATCAATTGGTGCAAACTCATCTCTCAGGCGTTGTGAAGCCATATATTGCTCCGCCAATTGTGTATCTTTCTCCATATTGTTGAAGAATGAGACAAGGGCATTGAGCATGACGGGAACTTTCTCTTCAGAGGTTACTCCCGACAGCCTGAGATGGGACAGAGATACTGTCGGTGTCATCTCTATGCCTTCCATTTTCAGGGTATTGAAAAAGTCTTCTCCTGGGCATCCGTTGATGCAGCTCAGATACGGATAATCCGAAAAGAAGCCGCCTTCTCCCTGAACCAGGCCCGGAATGCTTCCATATCCTCCCCTTTGGGCTAGAGTATAGAACATTTTCCCGGATGTTTCCATTTTCTTATATACGACAGTGAATCCGTTGGAGAAGGTCCACATTGTGCTTTTCGACTGTCCGTCAGTCCTTGTAGAACTGAGACGGAATTTTTCCATATATGGCTCAGGTTCAGCAGATACTGCAGTCCCACAAGGACCCGCGAGAGGTTTCTCTTCATTGTTCCATGCCTTCTCGAAAAGCGTCCTGGCCATTTCTGCGGTAAAACCTTTGTCCGGGCTTTTGCAGGTGACTGTCATGTTGTCAATGTCGCTGACCAAGGCCTTGACGACATTGTTGAAAAGACGAAGTTCCGTTGTATCAGGAATGTTCCTCGATGTGTAAAAATTGTAAGTTTCCTTGTATGATGCCAGAGAAGAGTTTCGCAGAAAAGCCTTAATACATCTTTCCACAGATTCAGAGTTGCTTTTAAGCGGATTGACTGTCAGGCCGAAGAGAGAATCCATTCCTTTTCTCCTGGCAAGGCTTATTTCCCACAATGCAGTGTTGCCGGAACGGATGGTTGCAAAGGTGCCCGCCAAAGTTGTCAGTACGTCAGGCAGACAATCCGTCTGGGATGGAACGCTGACTGTGAATTCTTCATCTGCTGCCGAGTCTGAACTCGGAAGGTAGCTCCATTCTACTCCTGCGCAAGGGATGCCACGGCTTGAAAGTCTTGATTCGACTCCCTGCTCGACGACATTCCCGAGCTCATCAAGCATCATATGGAAAATGACTGGCTGGATGGTGTTCATGTTGTCCCTTGTATGCCTCGGCATACGCCACGAAACTGAAACAGAGGCTTTGTCAGAGGATTCCACCTTGAAAAGCGGCCCTTCTGCGGATTTCCACTGATAAGGAATTTCTCCATCAGAAGGTAAAGAATTGACCATCAAGGACATATAATTCATTTTCTTCACAACATCATCCACATTGATATCTCCGCTGATGACAATCGCCTGGTCTGACGGAGAATAAAGACTTGCCCTGGAAGAGTCCGGGAAGCGTTCAGCCCTGCCGATGATGTCGAAAATCATCAGGAGAGTAGAGTCCAGAACTGCCTTTTCATCATATAGAAGTACATTGCTGAAACGATAGATGGTTGCATCGTCGGTCACCTGTACATAGCCATGTTCTCCGGGAGCAATACCACGGTCCGTGAGGAATTTCTGCGGATTTGGAATATGGGCTAGCGAGGAGAGTGATTCCCGTGCCGTCAGTACCGGATCATTGCACTTTGCCGTACTTTTCAGGCCGCATTTCTGGACAAGGGCGAAGTCCGCCATGGATTTGGCGGAAGAGTTTGATGTTATATACCAAGAAATTCCGTTGGGTAAAGTCCCATGTTTGACTGCGGGATCTGACGGGAACTTCGGGAGTTCCTGTCCGAATGAAGATAAGGCTATAAAAAGCCCGAAAAACAATGCAAAATATCTTTTCACAATCATTTTTGTACGTTTCTTGTTGTCTTTTGCAAAAATAACACAAAAAATCCCTATTTTTGCATTTATGCGCTGTTTATGGGCACAAACGGACAAATTATAAACACTAATAATACTAAAAGCATGAAAAAGTTTTTACTGATTGTGGCTGCAGCCGTTATGTCGGCTGTTACTGTGTCAGCACAGGACCTGGCACAGGCAACTGAGACTTACAACAACGGAGCTATGGAGCTTCAGATGGGTAACAATGCATTGGCACTGGAGCATTTCCAGAATGCACTTTCAATGGCGGAGTCACTCGGAGATGACGCTATCGACCTTGTGAACAATTGCAAGAAAGCCATTTGTTCAACTTCACTTTCAATGGCAAAGGAGCTTTACAATGCCAAGGATTTTGATGCAGCCATCACTGCATTCGAGAAGGCAAAATCAGTAGCTGAAACTTATGGCGAGGCTGAAATCGCTGAAGAGGCAGCTGAACTCACAGGTCAGACCTGGAAACTCAAATACAACACAGATGCAAAGGCTGCCATGTCTGCAAAAAATTATGACGAGGCTGCAGCAAACTTCAAGAAAGTGCTTGAGCTTGACCCTGAGAATGGAAACACTGCAATCCAGCTTGCACAGGCATATATGAAAGGAAGCAAGCTCGACGAAGCTCTTGAGGCTCTCGAGACTGCAAAGGCAAACGGTCAGGAGGCAAATGCCAACAAGATGATTTCTCAGATTTACCTTATGAAGGCTCAGGCTTCCCTCAAAGCCAAGAACTATCAGGCTGTCATGGATCTTGCAGCAAAATCAAACGAGGCCCTTGAAAATGCAAATGCTTACAAGCTTGCAGCAAGTGCAGCTCAGAAGCTCGGAAAGAACAACGATTGCATCGCTCTCTATGAGAAATATCTTGAGATTTCTCCTAAGGCTAAGGATGCAGCTGGCGTAATCTGCACAGTAGCTGTTCTTTACCAGCAGGCTGGCAACAAGGCTAAAGCTAAGGAGTACTACGAGAAAATCGTCAACGATCCTCAGTTCGGAGCAACTGCTGCTGAGCAGCTCAAGAACCTCTAACAGATGATTGAACTCGAACTTCTCGCCCCGGCGAGAAACATGGAAATCGGCATCGCGGCAATTGACTGCGGTGCCGATGCCGTGTATATGGCCGGACCGAAGTTCGGAGCAAGACAGGCGGCCGGAAACGAAATCGAAGACCTGGCTGCCTTGTGCAATTATGCGCACAAATTCGGGTCGCGGATATTTGTGACCTTGAATACCATATTGTATGAAGAAGACCTCGCAGATGCCTCAAGGCAGATGATGCAGGTCCAGGAGGCAGGAGCAGACGCAATCATCGTCCAGGACCTTGCCTTCGTTGAATTTGCACGCAGGGACTCTTCCTTCCATCTGCCCCTGCATGCGTCCACCCAATGTGCGATAAGGACTCCGGAACATGCCAGATGGCTGGAAAGCCTTGGTTTTTCAAGGCTGATTCTGGAAAGGGAACTTTCTCTGGAGCAGATAAGGGCAATCAGGGCGGCGATAAGCTGTGAACTGGAATTTTTCGTGCACGGCGCACTCTGTGTCTGCTATAGCGGTCAGTGCTACCTTTCACAGATGATTGCAGGCAGAAGTGCCAACCGGGGTGCCTGCATCCAGGCCTGCAGGTCCAGATATGACCTGGTCGATGGTCAGGGCAATGTGCTTCTCAAGGACAAAGCTCTGCTTTCATTGAAAGACTATAACCTCAAAGACAGGATTGAAGAACTTGCTGATGCTGGTATTTCATCCTTCAAGATTGAAGGACGCTTGAAAAATGAGTCCTATGTCAGGAATGTGGTCAGCGATTACTCTTCCGCGCTCAACCGTCTTGTGAGGAAAAATCCAGCTACTTATTCAAGGGCCTCATTCGGCTCTGTAAGCGGTGGCTTCACCCCGGACTTGTCCAAGACCTTCAACCGAGGCTACACAAAACTGTTCATTGACGCGACCAAGGGCAAATGGGCAAGCATGGATGCTGCCAAGTCCATGGGAGAATATCTTGGAACTGTCTGCAAGCTGTCCCGGGACAAGTCCTGGCTGGAAGTTGATTCCAAAGGCAGGAGACTTGACCTTGCAAATGGAGACGGGTTTTCTTTCGTGGCTGCAGATTCCACTGTTGTGGGTTTCCGCGGTGATGTGTGCTCAGGCAACACTGTCAGGTGCAAAAGCACCCCTTCCCTTTATATCGGAGCAAAACTATTCCGTAATGTCAGTATTGATTTCGAAAAGGAAATCGAAAGGAGCAAGAGTATCAGGGAAATAATGGTGAACCTCAGTCTGGAATTCAGTACAACAGACCAAGGATCTTTCCAGGTCAGGGCAAATGCCACATCAGAAGACGGGAGATCTGTGAGCGAGGTCTTTGATGCAGGAACCACTCTGGCATCCAACAGGGAGAGAATGGTATCATTGATAATGAACCAGCTGGGTAAATCTTCCCTGCACTACAGGTTCATCCCTCAGCCACCAGATGAGGATGACGGACTCCCGTTGATGAGTGCCTCGTTTCTGAACGGTATCCGCCGCACAATCACGCAGCTGCTTGACTTACAATCCTGCAAGAGCAAGGATCTTTATCGTGTAACCGAAAAGAAGCCTTCGGTAAAATACCCGGAATTCGCAGCGGACTACCGTCAGAATATAACAAACCATTTATCTGAGAACATTTACATCCAGTCAGGAGCCAAGATCAAAGGAATGGCTTATGAACTTGCACCTGTAGCGGATGCAGAACTGATGCGTACCAAATATTGCATCAGGCACGAGCTCGGCATCTGCCTCAAGGACTGCCGTGACAGCAGGAAACTGTTCCTTGTGAATAACGGCCGCAAGTTTGCCCTGGGCTTCGACTGCGGCAACTGTGAAATGACTGTCAGCGCCCATATTCCTGAACCTCAAAAGTGATGTCCACATCTCCGAAGTGCGAAGTGATGTCGCTGTTTGAGTCGAGCCACTTGCTGGCAAGCTGTCCCCGCCACACAATATCATCTCTTTTGTTGAAAGGCAGATTTATCTCCACACCGTAACTTTTGGAGGCAATCCTTACAAGGGCCGTGCATTTCCATTCCGTTCTTGTACCTCCGTCATCTTCCGTTATCATGAAGGCGCAATGAGTCATCTGTTCGCTCCAGTCCGACACAAGCATGGCATTGAAAGGCTGAGGAATACCCAGCTGATTTCTCTTGACGACAACAAGAAAGTCTGTGACAGTGGGATTGTAAAGGCGGAGTTCAGCTTCGGTGGAAGCAGTGAAATCTTTCACATAGCCCGCTTTTATCCAGAACTCCGAACCTCCGCAGAACCATGGATCGAAATTCCTTTTCATTGTGAAATCCTTAAGAATCAATGCTTTCAAAGGCTGGTCGGAAGACTTGACAGGAGACTGGGGCGAAGGCTTGACAACAATGTTACCACCCCCGTTTCCCCAGTCGGGATCCTGCCTTCTCAAAAGCTCCAAAGAAGTGAATTCAGCATCTGAATTACGATTTACAACCCACACTGGCATTTCTTGTGCCATCTTTTCATCCACGATGACAGTTTCTACATCTCTGGAGCCGTCTGCATTGCACACTATCCTATATCCGATATTTGTTTCTCCACCATCTTCCGGGTCGAAAGTGATGATTGGCATTGTCTTTTCGTCCCAATCCTGGGAATATGGCCAGTAAATCTGTACATCGGACTCGGTCAGGGCTTTGAGAAAGCTGTCAGGGTCACAGACAGGAGGCACATCACTGCCGGAGCTTTTGACTGCGGCTGTGCTGCGTACATGCTTTTCTATCAGCTTTCTCAAAGGATTGGACTGAAATTCTGTCACCTTGGTAGAAGTACCATCTTCCCCTACACCTGCCCCGGGGTTGGAAAACAGGTCTTTCATCGTGTATTCTTCATCGTAACCGTTTGTCGAGGATGTGCTCACGGCACGGTGTACCTCAAGAAGATGGATTCTGTCGAGCGGGACAGCTGCGAGAATGTCAGCTACTGCATTGAGGCTGATACTCGTACTGTCCTGTTCCTGCGTAAGATGCTTGTTGAGATTGTCATCAACAATCTCACATGATGTCGTCATGGCAAGAAGACATGCGGCAAATAGAAATAATCTGTATTCAACGTGTACCATATCATTTGTATTTTGTCTGCCGCAAAGTTCCCGGTAAATATCCGTGTACCGAAATTTTACACGGATATTTGCAAAAAAAGCCCCTGGACGTGCGTCCAAGGGCGATTGGTCTATGAAATTTTGTTTGATTTTGTTGCAAAATCAAACAAAATCCTGCTGTTTTTGACGATTAGAGGTTCGGATTGAGGGTTTTCCACTCTGCTACCGGAGGTATGATTCCGAGTCCGATAATCTCGTCACGCATCTTCTGGAGGTGCTCATAAGATGCCTGGAGTGCTGCCATTTCCTCAGCTGTTCCTTCCGGTGCAGTGAAATGAACGCCGTCAGCATCGATTACTGTAGGCATTGCCATCATCACATTCTTGTAACCGCATTTGTCGCAGTTTACATAGCATCCTGCAGGCCAGTTGAATTTCTCACCGCCCATTGCACCTTCGATCATCTTGACAGCCTGATAAGCAGGGCTCTGGAATGATGAACGTCCACGGAGTTTGATGATGTTTGAACCTCCCTGGGTAGTCATGTGTTTGATTTCTGCCCAACGCTCTGCTGAAAGCGGAAGCTCTGAAAGAGGTTTGCCGTCAATCTTTGCCTTTGATGCGAATACTGCCATCTGCTCACCATGACCACCGTAAGTGTATGCATCTGTTACTTTGTCCTGCTGTACGCCGAACTCCTGAGCGAGCTGCTGCTGCAGACGTGTAGAGTCAAGTGCTGCGAGTGAAGTAAGCTGGTTTGGCTTGAGACCTGAGTGGATGAGAGCGGTAAGAGCTGTTACGTCAGCAGGGTTGAAGATAACCACTACATGTTTCACGTCAGGGCAATACTTTCTGATGTTCTCACCGAAGTCAGCTGCAATCTGGCAGTTTCCTTTGAGGAGGTCCTCACGTGTCATGCCCTCTTTGCGAGGTGCTCCGCCTGAAGAGATGATGTACTTGGCTCCTGTGAATGCAACCTCAGGATCAACAGTGTAAGAAAGGTTTGCTCCCGGGAAAGCGCAGTGGCACATTTCGTCATAAACGCCATGCACACCTGGCTCATAGATGTCATAAAGGCAGATGTTCGGAGTAAGACCGAGCATGAGCACTGATTGAACCATGTTAGAGCCGATCATTCCGCCGGCACCTACGATTACGAGTTTTTCGTTTGTCAAAAATTCCATAATATTAATACCTAAAAATCGTTCCACATTGGGAAGGCAAATATAGCACTTTTCAAATGATTAATCACTACTTCTGCCTACAGATTGAAATAAAATTTTATGAATTGAAAACTCTTTACTATATTTGCCGGCGATTCAAATACAGATTGAAACGTGGAACCTCCCAGTCCAATATTGACAGAACAGAATTTCCCAGCGGATGCCAAGTCGGATGATCCGTTGTCCCAGACAATTTATATGGTGATGGGTGCCCCTTCTGCTACAGAAGAGGCGAGTTATTGCGTGTGTGCATGGTCTGCACACACCGGTTTGTCGTACATAGGAGTCCCATGCAGTATTGTTTCATAAGTATGATTACCTTATATATTATATATGGCACTATATCTTAGAAAGAAACTTGAAAACAAAGCAGAAATTGCGGTCTGGCAGATAACAGAGACCGAAGATGAATTGTGGGCACTGAGTTCAGTCCCGAATGATGAGATGGAGGAGATTTCCCTCATCAGGAGCGAAAGTCAGAGAAAACAGAAGCTGGCAGTCAGAGCTTTGCTGAACGAAGTGTTTGAGGAGAAAATGTACTTGAACCATCATGACAACGGCAAGCCTTACCTTGAAAACTGCGTGACCAACATCAGTATCACCCACACAGAGAAATATGTGGCAATCATAACACATGACGAGGATGACCTTGGCATTGACATCGAATCTCTCGACAGGGATTTCTCCGCAGTGGAGAAGAAAGCTCTCTCAGAGGATGAGATTGAGGATTTGGATGAGGAAAAAAGAAATGAGCAGCTTGCCATCTACTGGTGTGCAAAGGAAGCCATTTTCAAGAGAATGTCCCAGAACAGAGTCGATTTCGCAGAGCAGATAGAGGTGGAGAAGTTCCGTCCGAAAGGAGAAGGTGAGCTTGAAGCCACCTTCATTCACAAAGATGAACACGAGGAGGAATTCGAACTGGAATACATCACTTTCGACCGTCACGTACTTGTCTGGCTTGTCGGCTGATGCCCCGGAGGGGTTCCGGCCTGACATAACAACAATGTTAGCCAATTTGGATAAATTCTATTTTAATAAAAATTTAAATAGCCTGTTAGTCAATGACTTAACAGGCTATTTTTACGATTGTTAATAACTTTTACATTACATATTAGGTTTCTTAAAATAATATGATTTATCTTTGCTAAACAGTCGGAGAATCCCATCGAAGACACAATCACCCTAACAAGTTAAGCAACACTATATTCCGGTTCGATTGCATCCGGACTAAACAATTCACCCGATATGGTCAAGAAAGTCATCAAGCGCGACGGTCGCGAAGTTTTGTTCGACAACAGAAAGATTGTCGATGCCATCCTTAAGGCAATGAACGTAACTGAAAAAGGCGAGGATATTGTCCTGGCAGCCGAGATTGCTTCTGTCATCTCAAAAATCGAGACAGAGAAAATGAGCGTGGAGGACATCCAGGATCAGGTGGAAATGGAGCTTATGAGAAGCCCCAGAAAAGAAGTTGCAAAGAAATATATTGCGTACCGCAACCAGAGGAACCTTGCGAGAAAGGCCAAGTCCCGTGAAATCTTCAAGGAAATCATCGAAGCTCAGGCAACTGACATCACCCGCGAGAATGCGAACATGAATGCAGACACTCCTGCGGGCATGATGATGAAATTTGCATCCGAGTCAACCAAGTCTTTTGTGGACGAGTGCCTCCTTTCAGAAGATGTAAAGGAAGCTGTAAAGAATGGCTATATCCATATCCATGACAAGGACTACTACCCTACCAAGAGTCTTACCTGCGTCCAGCATCCGCTTGACAAGATTCTCAAGAACGGTTTCTTCGCAGGACATGGAGAGTCCCGTCCTGCCAAAAGAATCGAAACAGCAAGTATCCTTGGCTGTATTTCAATGGAAACCGTCCAGAATGAAATGCATGGCGGACAGGCGATTCCTGCATTCGATTTCTATATGGCTCCGTTCGTAAGAAGGACATTCCATGAGGAAATCGAGAAACTCAGTGAGCTTTACGGGGAAGATTTCAGCAGGCTCAACGATGTTGAGATTGATGACTATATCAAACGCGACCTTGTCGGCATTCAGGGTGACGAGCGCATCGTCCAGCATGCAATCAATATGACAGTGAGCAGGGTTCACCAGTCAATGGAAGCCTTCGTACATAATATGAACTCCATCCATTCAAGGGGTGGCAACCAGGTGGTATTCAGCTCCATCAACTATGGAACAGATACATCAGCCGAAGGCCGTTGTGTCATCCGCGAAATCCTCAACACGACATACGAGGGTGTCGGTAACGGTTCCACCGCTATCTTCCCTATTCAAATCTGGAAGAAAAAACGTGGCGTAAGCTACCTGCCAGAGGACAAGAACTATGACCTTTACAAGTTTGCCTGCAAGGTTTCCGCAAGGAGATTCTTCCCTAACTTCATCAATCTGGATGCTCCGTTCAACCAGCACGAACTTTGGAGAGCAGACGATCCTCAACGCTATCAGTGGGAGTGTGCGACCATGGGATGCCGCACCAGGGTATTCGAGAACAGGTTCGGACCTAAGACTTCAATCGCAAGGGGCAACCTTTCATTCACTACTATCAATATCGTAAGGCTGGCCATCGAGTGCATGGGCATCGAGGACAAGCAGGAAAGAATCGGTACATTCTTCCACAAGCTGGACTGGGCTATGGGCATTGCAGCAAAGCAGCTCAATGAAAGGTTCAATTTCCAGAAAACTGCTCTCAAGAAACAGTTCCCTCTTCTTATGGGTGCTCTCTGGCTCGGTTGCGAGAACCTAAAAGAAAATGACAGCATTGAGTCTGTAATCAATCAGGGAACCCTCGGAATCGGATTCATCGGACTTGCCGAGGCTCTTATTGCCCTTGTCGGCAAGCACCATGGAGAGTCTGAAGAGGCTCAGGAACTGGGTCTGAGGATTGTGACCTATATGAGAGACAAGGCAAACGAGTTCTCAGAGATGTTCCAGCACAATTTCAGCGTGCTTGCAACTCCTGCAGAAGGCCTTTCCGGAAGGTTTACAAAGTTGGACAAGAAGAAGTTCGGCATCATTCCTGGCATCACAGACAAAGACTATTACACCAACTCCAACCATGTGCCTGTATATTATAAATGTACTCCTAAGCACAAGGCTGAGATTGAGGCTCCATACCATGACCTTACAAGAGGCGGCCATATCTTCTATGTTGAGATCGACGGAGATGCCACCCACAATGCAGAAGCCATCATGGCAATCGTTGACCTGATGGACAAGTACAATATCGGATACGGCTCCGTGAACCACAACCGCAACCGCTGCATGGACTGCGGATTTGAAAATGCCGATCCGGACCTTGAAGTATGTCCTCACTGCGGAAGTGCCAAGATTGACAAACTCCAGAGAATTACAGGTTACCTGGTAGGTACTACAGACCGCTGGAACAGCGCCAAATTGGCGGAGCTTAAAGACCGCGTAGTACACAAATAGCAGATTTTCAGATGAATATACAAGAAACAGGGATGTCCGGAACCATCAGGGTTCTGGACATTCTTGAAGAAACGATGGCCGACGGACCGGGGCTGCGCACTTCTATCTATTGTGCGGGATGTGCACATCGTTGTCCCGGCTGTCATAACCCGCAGTCATGGGATTTCGCAGGCGGTAAGGAAATGTCCGTTGACCAGCTCCTCGAACTTATCCTGGATGATGAGTTCAGCAATGTCACTTTTTCCGGAGGAGATCCCTTGTATCAGGTTGAAGCATTCACTGAACTCTCACGTAAAATTAAGGAAAGGTCCCCAAAGACCATCTGGTGCTATACAGGATTCACATACGAGGAGATTTTGGCCGATGAAAGATTGTCAATGATTCTGCCATATCTTGACGTGATTGTTGACGGGCCGTTCATAGAAGCTCTGAAAGACCCGGAATTGCTGTTCAGGGGAAGTTCCAATCAAAGAATCATATATCTGAAAGGCAAGCCTGATGACAGTATTCCCGGCACTGTTGCACTTGTCCAGCCAAAATAGAAAGCTGTTTCAAAATCATCTCAGGTCAATGTTTCAGCTGGGATACAAAACGGTTTGAGGCTCCTGTCTCGGTAGTCCATTTGTCAAGATTACAATCGATACACCAGCCTCCGCCTAGAAGGACATACTCCAGCGAGGCAAGGAACAGATGCCCGTGTTCACACTCCCACTCGCACATCGTCCCTTCAAGATGGCGGACAAAATGTCCTCCACGAAAGGCTGCTGCACTTTCAAGTTCGTCATCGGTAAGTTCGTCCGGAGCCTTGCTCTCGTCCCAGCCGTGTTCCAGAAGATGCATCTGGCCGGCTGCTTTTGTGACATTCTTTTCAAAGTGAGGCGGAATGACGTCAGCCCAGCTGCGGATATTTTCGTATTCTTCCTTTGAACCATAATAAGCCTCGAGTTTCTCAGGGTCATTTTTGGCCCAGTACTGAGTGCCGAGCTGCTTGTCGTAGGCAAGTGGTTTCATGAACAGCTTTACGGCAAAGGCAGGAGCGAGGAAAGCGAGAGAGTAATACCATGGCAGTTTGGATTTCATTCCCCGGAAATATTCATCTACTGGGATGTTAGCCCTGAAATGCAGATAATTTTCAAGCTCATCCGCATCCGTGTACCACATTCCATGGAAATTCCTTGTCGCAAACCACTGTGGTTCAAACACTTTCTCAGGCTTGGGCAGGCCGAGTGAGGTGAGCATCCTTGTCTCGAACTCATAATTGGTCATCCTGTATTGCTCACCGCTGCTAAGGTTGTAGAATCGATTCCAGAATTCATCCGGCACGTCATCCGAGCACACATTCGCAAGCACCCTTCCCGAATCTTCTATAGTCGCCCACTCAAGCATGCCAGCCACCGGCACATGAAAGGCGGTAGGATTCACCACCTTCAATATCCCGGGATAGAGGATTCCTGTCTGACGAATTGACACCCAATGCTTTATCCCGGAATCAACGATTGCTTTCTCTGCCTTGCACTTTGATACGGAATACATGTCATACCTGCTTGCAAGAACCGGGTCCCCGGTACGTCCCCACTGGAAAGGGGCACGGCGGTCGCCATATTGGGCAACGGAGCCGATATATACAACCTTGATATCATCGGCATTCGGCTGGGCAAGGACGGCCCTGGCCACATATTCAGACGACAATACATTGACTTTGAGCGTCTTTTCCGGATAATAGTCGGCGGCAGGGGACACCATTCCCCCCACATGAAGGACATAATCGGAGCCCTCCACACCCTTCAGGACATCATCATATACGGTAAGGTCTCCCCAAACGATGCTCACGGACGGGTCATCCAGATATGGTGACAACTTCTTTATATTCTTTTTGCTCTTTCGGGCAAGAATTCTGATATCGAACTCATCTTTGCGAGAGTATAGTTCCTTGAAACCGGCCCAGCCCATATTGCCTGTGGCACCGGTGAGAAACACTGTTTTCTTTTTCTTCATAAAACGAATAGTTTATCGGAGCCAGTTGAGAGGATTCTGAGGCTGGCTTCCTTGCCAGATTTCCAGATGCAGCCTCGTCTGGCCGTTCATAGTATCCACTACACCAATGGTCTGCCCGGTGGAGACCTTGTCTCCTGCCTTCACGGCAGTACTCTTCAGCCTGCAATAAAAAGAGAAATAATTGCCATGCTGCACGATAACACAAATATTGTATCCCGGCTGAACCATTATCTGCTTCACAACTCCGTCAAATATGGATTTGACCTGAGTATCCTTGTCAAGAGCCACCTCAATTCCATTCTTCGGAGGCAGTTTGAGATTTTTGTAAACCGGGTGGAACCGCTGGCCGAAATAATCCACCACAGGGCCTTCTGCCGGCCACGGGAGCTTGCCTTTATTCTTGGCAAACTCTGTGGATAACTTGACCGCCTGAGGATCCGACTTGGATGACTTGCCGTCCTGCTTTTTCATATTCTGAGCCACCAGACGGGCAAGTTCCTTATTGAGGGCCTCAACCTCTTTCTTCTTTGAAGCAAGCTGGGCCTGATATTTCTTTTTGTCTCTGTTAAGCTGCCTGACAACGGCGTTGGCTTCCGATTCCTCTGCCTTCAGGCGGTTCAGCTCCGAAGCACGTTCCTGTCGCACTTTCTGGGCATCGCTCCTGAGAGCATCCATGGTCTCCTTTTGCTTTTCAAGTTCATCCTTCGCCTGCTGAAGCCTGCGTGCATCTGCATTCATCTGGGTCGAAAGGTTCTTGAAATAGCTCACACGGCGGAACGCCTGGGCAATGTTGTCACTGGAAATAATATACATGTACCATAAACGGGTATCCCTGTTCTTGTAGGCCGACATGACAAGACGCGAATAGTGCTCCGAAAGAGTGTCCACCCTTGCCTGAAGGGCATCCATCTGCTTTTTTGCCTTGCTTATCATCGCATCATAGGTGCGGATTTCAGAGTCAGCCTCATCCAGAAGGGCTTTCCTGTTCTCGATTTTCTTGCGCAGGAGCTCAAGCTCCGAAAGCTTTGAACTGCTTTTGGAAGCATTGGCCGCTATCTGCTTGTCTATGATTGCGATTTCACGTTCAAGACGGGCTTTCTTGTCTTGGCTTGCCTTGACATTCTGGGCAGAAACCGAGGCAACTGAACAAAAAAGTGACAAAATTATGGTAAACAGTCTTTTCATCTGAGTTTTGATCATTTATTGACGGCTAGTTTTCTCTGACTGATTCTTTCTTCCAGGTCAGGGATGGAACCGTCGTTCTTCTGCATGGCAAGATTCCAGTAAACAAACGCCAGGTCATATTCTTTCAGGGCATACAGAACCTCGGCATAGTGGTCCATGACAACCGCGCTTTCCTTCCCGCCGTAAAGCATGGCGTGCTTGAAGAAAGGCTTGGCTTCCAGAGCTTTGCCCTGAAGAAACAGAATCCATCCGAAAGTATCCAGATAGGTGGAGTTGTCCGGTTCGGCCTCAACGGTCTTCTTGCTCATATTGTATGCTTTCTTGAGATTCTTGCCCTCCATGCTGAGGTAATATGCATAGTTGTTCAGGACATAGACATAGTCCGGATTTATCTTCAATGCCTTTTCATAAGCCTTATATGCCTTTTTGGAATCGCCCTTCTGATGGTATATGTCTCCGGCAGTGGACCATGCCCTCAATGTGGCAGAACTGTCATTCGGAGCCTTTTCCAGCACAGTATTGCATATTTCAAGAACCTTGTCATATTCTTTCAGATTATAATCGCCCACACTGGCCATTTCAAGGAAAACGGTCTCGGCGGGGAAACGTTCGAAGGCTTTGCGTCCCTGTTCGGAGAGTTCCTCCCATTGCTGTGCATACATCAGATATTCAATATATTCAGCATTTATGTTATAACTGTCCGGCCAAAGGTCCTTGTTAAGAGAAAAGAAAGCTCCTGCCTTCTGCTTACGGTCTGTCGAGTAATAATATACGGCCGATGTCCTGAGGATGGTGCTGTCAGTTGGGTGCACCTGAAGGAGGCTGTTCATCACTGTATCCATCTGCGGGCCGAATGTCTGGAGGAATTTGGGATCCGAATGATGGACTATCGCCATGATATAATCACTTTTGCCTGCGGCGGGATAGTCATCGAGAGTGGCAATTTGGTTGAGGACATTGAAAAATTTGTCATATTTTCTGGTCATCCTCAATGTCTCAGCCTTTCCAAGAATGGCCGGAACATAATTCGGGGCAATGTCCAGAGCCTCATCGTAGTAGGCAAGGGCGGTGGAATCGTTGTACATCGACATTTGCCATTCGGCGAGAGTCGAAAGTACGAAAGGTGACGAGTATTCCTTGTTGAACTCTTCAAGACAGGCAAAGGCTTCGTCATTTTTCTGGAGCTTACGCAGGAGATTGAATCGGAATACGGTCGTGGATTCATTCTTGCCGAATATTGTCTCCACCTGGTCCAGAGTTTCAAGAGCTTTCTGGTATTCTCCCTGTGAGGAGTACAGTTCAACCATGTCAAAATACAACTCACTTTTGCGCGGAAAGTCTTCAACCAGTTTTTCATAAAGGCTGATGGTAAGTTCCTCCCTCGAGGTCAGACCGTATAGATTTGCCAGACGATAGCGGTACCAGAAATTTTTCGGGTCAGCTTCCGCTGCACGGGAAAGATACTCTTCAGCCTTTTTGGCATCTCCTTTGCCAAGGTATGAAAGCGAAAGATAATAGCAGGCGGCATCATTTGAAGGGTCCGCCTCAACGACTGATTCCAAAAGTCTTATGGCTCCGTCAAAATCCCTCTCGTTATACTTGTTAACAGCATCCAGTACGATGTTCTCGATTATTGCCGGCTTTGGAAATGACTGTGAATACAAACAAGTTCCAAAATCCGCCAAAAGAGCTACAAGGCATACAGACAATATCTTTATTATCGGTTTCATCTATCAGATTTATAAGACTAAAGTTTCAAATTTACACAGAATTTTTGGTACTGCAAATGCAAGGCCATGACAAAATCACACAAAAATAATACGCATATTCCGTAACAATTGCATAAATTTGGGAAATTTGACATCATGATGCAACATTAATGGCCCGTGCTGCATCTTTTCTCAGATTCGTTAATAATGGGAATTGAAACTGGGCCAATTTTGTAACCGTGGCTGAACTCTTTGACTCTCAGTTGATTGACGCCTGCAAAAAAGGAGACCGGGCTTCCCAGAAGATCTTGTTTGATCGTCTGGCTCCCCGTATGTTCCCTCTTTGCATAAGATATGTCAAGGACAGGGCTCTGGCAGAAGACATTCTGCAGGACGGTTTCATCACATTGTTTACCCGGATCGACACATATAAGGCAGACGGCTCTTTTGAGGGATGGGCAAGGAGGATTTTCGTGACGACGGCACTCATGTCCCTCAGGAAGAAAGACGCACTGAAGATGAGCGATGAACTTGAAACTGCCCGGGGGATGAAGGCCGAAACCGTATCACAGATGCAGAATATCGGCTATAAGGAGTTGATGGAGTTGGTGATGGCACTGCCAGCCGGATTCAGGACAGTTTTCAACATGTACGCAATAGAAGGGTATTCCCACAAAGAAATTGCACAGATGCTTGGCATCACGGAAACGACTTCAAGAACTCAGTTCAGCAGGGCGAGGGCATGGCTGCAGAACAAAATCAAGGAAAGAGAAAATGGTTGATTACGACAATAAATTTGACCAGATAATCAAGTCCATCCTGGAAGAAGGACAGGAAGAAGTTCCTGCCGGTATCTGGGAGGGGGTTTCGTCTGGAATAGATAAGATAGAGCGACGCAAGAAAGTGCTGGTCATCTTCAGAAGAACAGCAATCGGAGCAGCAGTCGCAGCATCCCTTATCCTGGGATTCATGTTCGTCTTTGTTGACAATAAGATTGTACCAGAGGATGAGGATATGATTGCACTGGTTTCCCCTTCCACCCAGGAAAATATTGAACAAACTTCTGATTCTCAGCTCATTGCCATGGCTGAAATACCTGAAGTCAATATCGGCAAAGAATCATCGGCAAGGGCGGCATCTTCAACAACGGCAACATCGGCAACGGCAACATCGGCAACGGCATCGGCAACATCGGCAACGGTTACAACAGGAACGGAATCTTCCGAAACCACGGCTACTTCGGCCGCATCCGACGGCATCTTAACAACTGAAATCATTGATCAGCCTGAGCAAACGTCTGATTCTGAGGATATTGCACAACCGGTAAAGGACAATGAAGCTCCATCTTCCGACAAATACGACAGAATCATCTGGGAACAAGACGAACCTAAGGAAAAGAATAAAGTCAAGGCTGCCATAGAGATTTCAAGTCTTGCCGGCACCAACAGCACCAATCCGAAAACTCGGTTCGGTCTGATGAAACGCCCGTCACTTCCTTCTTCCGAAGTATCCACCGGCATCACAGAGAACAGCACTGGAAGCACATTCGGAATCCCGGTTTCTTTCGGACTGGGAGTAAGATTTGACCTGACACCGAGGTGGTCCGTTTCCACGGGAGTCAGATACAGCTTGCTTGAGAGGAAGTTTTACGGAACATACACCCTGGTCGATGAGGACGGCAACATTGCCAAGAGCGAATCATCCGACATCCGCAACAGCCAGCACTATTTCGGAATCCCTGTCAACGTTGCATTCAACATCATCAACAAAGACTATCTGCGCTTCTATGCCTATGCCGGAGGTGCCGTGGAAAAATGCCTTGCTGATAAATACAATGTACTCAGCAGCAATACAATACACACGGAAAACGTCAAAGGTGCCCAGCTCTCCGTGAATATTGGAGCAGGTGTTGAATTCCTTGCAGGCAAGCACCTCGGCATCTATCTGGATCCAAGCCTGAGATATTATTTCAACAACGGGCAACCTACCAGCATCAGAACAGTCAGACCGTTGATGCTGGGTTTTGAGGCAGGTTTGAGGTTCAGGCTCTAACCCCGGCCTTCGATAATATTCCTTGCGAGAGTGTTCGAGCAGACGAAATCCCTCAACTCCTTGCAATCGGTGTGAAGGATTGTATTTTTGTCTCCCTGCCACAACATCGACCCCTGATAGATGAATCCGATTTTGTCGCCCATTTCAAGGATTGAGTTCATGTCGTGGGTATTGATTACGGTAGTCATGTTGAACTCCTTTGTCAAATCACTTATCAGCCTGTCTATCAAGATTGAAGTATAGGGATCCAGACCTGAATTCGGTTCATCACAGAAAAGATACTGCGGATTCAGGGCAATGGCTCTTGCTATGCCGACCCTTTTCTGCATACCGCCGCTGAGCTCATTAGGATATTTGTCATCGGAACCTGTCACATGCACTTTGTCAAGAAAATATCGGGCTCTTTCTTTCTTTTCAGAAACTGACCAGTCCGTGAAGAAATCCATCGGAAACATGACATTTTCAAGTACGGTGGCAAAATCGAATAGTGCGCTCCCCTGAAAAAGGATTCCGATTCTCTGTCTCAATGACTTTTTCTCATAATAGGACATTTCGGACAATTTCTTGTCGCCATAGCAGATGTCACCGCTGTCAGGCTCAAGAAGTCCTATGAGGTTTTTCAAAAGCACCGTCTTGCCGGAACCGCTGGCACCGATAATCATATTGCATTTCCCGGGCTCATACTGGACATTGATATTCTTCAATACCTGAACCCCGTCAAAACTTTTATTGAGATTTTCTACCTTGATCATAATTTGTCTGTTTGGATCGATTACGTCAATAGAGCATCAATTGCGTAACGATGAGGTCCGACATCAATATCAGAATGCTGGTTATCACTATGGACTTAGTGCTGGAATGTCCCACTCCAAGTGAACCTCCATGTGCATAATATCCGTTGAATGCCGCAATGGAAGCTATCATGAAGCAGAACAGTGACATCTTGAAGCCACCGTAAAACACATAGAATCCGTTCCAGAAGGATTTGATTCCGGTGATATATGAAGCTGTTGGAATAATCTGCGTAACATCGACCACGAACCAGCCTCCAAGCAGTCCCAAAGCAAAGCTCATCAACATCAAAAGCGGACTTAAAACGGTGACAGACACCACTTTGGGCAAAACCAGAAAGCCAGCGGAATTGATGCCCATCATGTCCATGGCATCAATTTGTTCGGTAATCCTCATGCTGCCTATCTCTGAGGCTATGTTCGAGCCCATCTTGCCTGCAAGAATGAGCGCCACCATGGTGGAGCAGAATTCAAGAATGAGACTTTCCCTTACCATGTATCCGATATACATCTTGTCAATTATCGGATTTTCAAGATTGGAAGCAGTCTGTATTACAAGCACTCCGCCTATGAATATGGAAATAACGCCGACAATCAGTATGGATGACATTATAAGTTTATCGGTTTCCTTTATGAATTGTCTCCAGAAAATGCTCCATTTTTCAGGTTTCCGGAAAACCATCTTTAAAAAAAGGAAATATCGTCCGACCGCTTCTATAGATTTTTTTAACATGCTGTCAAATTTATTTATCAGTCGCAAATTTATCACATTTTTCTGTTTTTAGCAGTCCTTTTGGTCGGATAAACCGATATTTGGCCCGTTATATCATTTTTGTAACCATCTGGAAAACCGGTAAAACCATGACAATCATTTACGGAGCAAAATGCATCGGCATCGAAGCCGTCCCTGTAACGGTGGAAATTGACATCACAAGCGGAATAGGAATCCACCTTGTCGGTCTGGCTGACGTGGCTGTGAAAGAGAGCCTTCTTAGGACTATCACGGCACTTCAGTCCATGGCATTCAGAATTCCGGGAAGAAAAATCGTAATAAATCTGGCTCCTGCGGATATGCATAAGAAAGGCAGCGGATACGATGTGCCCATTGCATTGGGTATCATTTCAGCATCCAGTCAGCGGCATCTTCCTCTTTTGGACAAGTACCTTGTAATGGGAGAGTTGGGCCTTGACGGATCGGTAAGGGAGATTCCAGGAGCTATTCCGACGGTGGAACTCGCCGCCAAGGCCGGATTCAAAGGATGTATCCTGCCAAGGACATCTTCACTGGAAGCCGTTGATTTCCAAAATATTGAAGTATATGGAGTGGACAATCTCGCCCAGGTGCTCGACATTCTGTCGGGGGAAGTTCCATGCACAGAATTGCTGGTTGAGAATCTTCCCAAAGAATCCGGAGACCGGTGTTCACGAACAAATCTTGAGAGTATTCCTGACTTTTCAGAAATAATCGGCCAGGACTGTGCAAAAAGAGGTGCGGAAATTGCCGCTGCAGGTGGGCACAATATCATTCTCATAGGGCCTCCAGGCTCTGGAAAGAGTTCACTGGCAAAAGCTATGGCTGGAATCCTGCCTCCCATGAGTCTTGAAGAATCAATCCAGACAAGCAAGATTTATTCGGTTTCAGGCAGGGGCAATCTGAGCGGAGGACTGATCAAGTCCCGGCCATTCAGGGCACCTCATTATAGCGCTTCAATTGCAGCATTGATTGGCGGAGGCTCAGGCAGCATCCTCCCTGGTGAAATATCCCTGGCCCACAATGGAATCTTGTTCCTTGATGAATTCTGTGAAGCTCCAAAGAGGACGTTGGAGGTGCTCAGGGGACCGATGGAAGACAGGAAAGTCGTGATTTCACGGTTGAAATCCAAGATAGAATTTCCTTCCGACTTCATGCTTGTAGCCGCTGCAAATCCTTGTCCTTGCGGATATTACGGAGAGGGTGAGCGATGCACCTGCACGCCTGCCCAAAGATTGTCCTATCTTTCGAGGCTTTCAGGCCCCATCATGGACAGGATAGACCTGCAAATATGGATGCATCCCATCAATCCGAAATTGCTTGTGGAGAGAAGAGAGTCAGAACCGAGCGAGGCAGTTGCCAGAAGAGTCCTCAGGGCAAGGGAAATTCAGAAAGAACGATTCTGTGGTACTTCTGTGTTCTGCAATGCGGCAATGGACAACAGGATGACAGATGCGTTCTGCAAGCTTGACAAGGCTTGCAGCAGTCTGCTTGAGAAAATCATAGAAAGACTGGGCTTGTCGGCAAGGGCATGTTCCCGGATTCTGAAACTTTCCCGCACAATAGCTGATTTGGAAGGATCTGAGGATATTAAGCCTGGGCACATCGCAGAAGCGGCAGGATACCGTTTCCTGGACCGCCAGATGTAAATGAGATAAGCTTTTGTGCTGCCCCATTGTTATTTTTTGTATTTTTGCGGGTACATGTGCAAAATCGAACAGATGAAACAGGAAATAACAATCAGGAACCTGGAAGATATTGACAGAGCTGCTGCAGAGTTCCTGTCAAAGATTGGAAACAACCGTCTGGTGGCCTTCTATGCTTCCATGGGGGCAGGCAAGACGACGTTCACCACAGCTCTTTGCCGGCAGCTGGGTGTGACGGATCCCGTCGGCTCGCCGACTTTCGCCATCATCAACGAATATATGAAGGCGGACGGAGAACCGATGTACCATTTTGATTTTTACCGCATCAACAAACTCTCAGAGGCCATGGACATCGGGCTGGAAGACTATCTCTACAGCGGATATCTGTGCATAATGGAATGGCCGGAGAATGTTGAGGACCTTCTCCCGGAAGAAACTCTCAGGGTGAGTATCTGCGTGAACGACGACGGCTCCAGGACACTCTCATGGGAGAGCCCCGAATGTTGATACAGAAGAGATGAACCCATTGATTTTCAATGTCTGCTGATCTCCTTCTCTCCATATTGCAGGGAATTCCCCCATTGTGGAGGACAGTCCGATTGTCAGGATTCCGTCCACAAGGGTTGCCGGATTTTTCCCGATCGTGACATATCCTGCGGGCAAGGACGAGATTTCTCCATCCTTGCTGATGATGCCGCCTCCGGTTCCGGAATTGAGTATGCAGCAAAGATTTCCTTCAATCAAGCCACAGAAAGATGGGGTAAAACCTTCCGGGAAAGCCTGATGGACGATGCCATCCTTCCAGATAACCGTCGTTACCGAGCCTCCTGTCCGTATAACTGCCTCAACATAAATACAATCCATCGATGGAATCAATCTTGCGGAAAGCACTGAAGATCCGGATGGGATATTGAGAGCAGTAAGTTGCTCCCCATTGACAAGCAGCAGTCCTTCAATCCCTCTGACTCCTGCAATATATACAGCTGCATCTCCATGTGGGGCCACATCCCACACTTTCCTGATATCGTCCCTCATGGCAACTTGTTTCACAATCGTGTCATTTACAAGATAGTGCCTCTCCAGGGAAGAATACTGGGATGAGACAGACTCACAGAAACAGAATGAAAGCTTGCCTTGTTCATCAATGTACAAACGCTCGTATGCGCGTGCATATTTCCTTGAAAGGAGGGTCTGGCCATTCTTTCTGAAGCTGAAACCACTGCCAGTCCTGGAATTGCCCAAAGTATAGATGTCAGTCCCGTCCATCGTCAGGGCACAAATGTCCTCCCTCCCGCTGAAACGGAACGATTCAACACCATCCTGCTTTACAATCGTCTGTGTATCAGTCGAGTATTCAGTAAAAAGATGACCCCGGACCATCATGTGCATGTCGGCATCCGAACTGACATTGTATTTATCCCCTACCGCAAGTTTCATTTTCGCCTTTCCGTCAGCATATACCACAAGGGAGCACTTCACCTGACCGGCCTCGGGATCCGATTTCCAATTATAACCGGGAGGATATTCCAATGTAGTCATATAGCAAACTGGCTTGGTTCCGGGGATGCTTCCGGTTCCTCCCTGGGAGGGGTTGATCCATACCCCGTTTGAATCATCCTCGGGAGCACCCACCTCGACGATTCCGCAAGATAAGACCATAAACAAGGTGTGGAGGATGAGGCATATTGATGTATTTCTGATTTCCATGGCTTTTTTCCGGCAAAGAAAGCAGTATCGCGGGAGACAGAATGATTAAAAAAGAAAAAGTGCAACGTTTTTCGTCACACTTTTCTGTTTTAATCAGTTTTGAGCAAAGACATTCTGCTACTTCGGATATATGCCGAAAAGGGCGGAGCCGGAGCCTGACATCGATGCATAGACTGCTCCGCTTTCATAGAGGGAATCCTTGATGGAAGCAAGCTCGGGATGCACTGCAAACACGGTTGTCTCAAAATCATTGACCAGGCAGTCCTTCCACTTGTCAACAGGCAAGGCAAGTACCTCAGAGAGAGGAATTTGAGGGATTTGAGGCTTGATTCCGCGATAGGCCTCGGCTGTCGAAACGGCAATTCCTTCCGGCACAACCACCTTCACTGTGAACGGAAAGTCCGAAGCACCTTCCTGACCATATCCGAAACCGTCAAGGCTGTAAGGGGTGAGTATTTCTCCCCTGCCCTGACCGAGCATCGGGCGGTTATATATGAAAAAGGCGCAGTCACTTCCAAGGCGTGAGGCATAGCCGGCAAGGCCGGAGTCATCAAGGCCGAGCGAGAATAATTCATTAATCATCCTCAGGGCAAAGGCTGCATCGGAAGAGCCTCCGCCAAGGCCGGCGCCAACCGGAGAGGTCTTTTCAAGGAAAATCTTCACCGGAGGAAGGTCATAATCCTCGGCAAGGACATTGTAAGCCTTTACTGTCAAGTCTTTAAGCGGATCCCAGTCCACACCTTCAGCACGTGCAATGGTTATCATTACCTTGCCGTCTTCAGACACCGCCTGGGCAAGCTGAGAAGCCGGATATTTCGCAAAAAGAGCTGCGGAAGTGCGGCTGTAGTCGTCACCCGCGATGATTTCGAGAGTATCGGAAATCTCAAAATATGGTACGAACAGGGTATCCAGGTCGTGAAAACCGTCTTCTCTTTTCCGAAGGACGTTCAGACCGAGGTTTATCTTGACATTGGGATGTGTAATCATAGGCCCGGAAATTAAACTACAAGCGTTCTCAAGGAAGATTCCACTTCAGAGGCAATCTTCTCCCTGAGTTCCACATCATGGACATGCTCAAGCACAGGTGAGACGAATGAAATCATCTGGAGCACCTTGGCATCCTCGAGGGAAATTCCTCTGGAGCGCATGTAGAATTGTTCCTCTTCATTCAGTCTGCCGACCGTTGCTCCATGGGAGCATTTCACGTCATCGGCATATATTTCCAGCTGCGGCTTGGTGTCAACCTTGGCAAAGTCCGAAAGCAGGAGGTTGTGGTTCTCCTGATAGGCCTCCGTTTTCTGGGCATCCTTTGCAACTACGATTTTTCCATAAAAATCCACGCGAGAGTTCCCTGCCGCCATTCCTTTGAAAAGCTGGCGGGAATTGCAGTGAGGCACATCATGGAACATGTCCACGGCAATCTTCACTTTCTGGCTGGAGTCACAAACATACAGGCCTGAGACATTGGCCTCGCAGCCTTCTCCGACAAGCCTGACCGAAAGAGGGATGTCGCACTCTGCTCCCGGAAGGATGACCAGAACCATATCCATACGCGAATCCCTTTCCAAAGTGATGGAGGATGGGATCTGCCCTGCATCCTTCATGTCAGGCCCCAGCACAAACACCTTTTGCAGGGTCTGGCCGCAACTGACGGTCATTTGGTTCAATTCGTTCATAATCAGACTTTAATATATGTCGTAACCTTTCTCCTCAATCTCAGCGACAAGTTCGCGTCCTGCAGTTTTGACAATCTTTCCGTCCTTGAGGACATGGACCACGTCTGGAACGATGTAGTCCAGAAGCCTCTGGTAGTGTGTGATGACGATTGCCGATTTTTCCGGGGTATGGAGGGCATTCACACCATTTGCGACTATGCGAAGTGCATCCACGTCAAGGCCGCTGTCGGTCTCGTCAAGGATTGCGAGGGTCGGGTCGAGCATGGCCATCTGGAAAATCTCGTTGCGTTTCTTCTCTCCACCGGAAAAGCCCACGTTCACTTCCCTTTTTGCAAACTCCGGCTTCATCTGCACGAAGGCCATCTTTTCACGCATGAGTTTAAGGAAATCTCCTGCCTTGAGGGGCTCAAGTCCCTTTCCCTGACGATGGGCATTCACTGCCGTCTTCATGAAGTTGGTGATGGTAACTCCCGGAATTTCAACGGGATACTGAAAAGACAGGAAAATGCCTGCCCATGCCCTCTGCTCAGGTGACATGGCAAGGAGGTCCTGGCCCATGAAGGTGATACTTCCGGATGTGACTGTGAACTGAGGCTTGCCTGCAAGAACGGCCGAAAGCGTACTCTTTCCGGCTCCGTTCGGGCCCATCACTGCATGAATCTCGCCTTTGCGGATTGTGAGGTCCACGCCTTTGAGTATTTCCTTGTCCTCAACGCAGGCACGCAGACCGCGTATTTCCAATAATATGTCGTTTGCCATAATCAAGCGTTTTTTCTATAAAGTTTATACCATGTGAAGAGTGACCATATTCCATTGATCAGGTACAGTGAACATACAATCGGCATGAATACATGGCCGACTGAGATGTGGAGGATTAGCTGGGTGATGTTGACCAGCAGCCAGGCAATCCAGCAGTCCCATTTCTTGATGGCCGAAAGGAACTGGGCCACAAGGATGAGCACCGTCACGCATGCATCCAGATACGGCACCGGGTCAGGAGTGAACAGGCCGAGCATCCAGCCCCATACTGCCGCGATTCCGAAAACCGAAAGGATGGCGAAGATTCTCTGAGGCCAGCTGAGCATGCTGACTTTCAAAGACTTATGGTCTTCCACACTCTCTTCTTCCCTCTTCGGATGGGTCCAGCGATAGTGGCCGAGGATATTGATGGCCAGGGATATCGGCTGAAGGAACAGGCTCGCATAGAGGTGCTTGTTCCAAAACATCAGGAAGAGGAAGAATGTATATATATAACCTATGTAGAAGTTATATTTGCTGTTGCGTCCTGCAAGGAAGACACAGGTGAGGCCGAAGATTGACGTCAGCAGGTCAATCAGCAGGACTGGGGTGTCGCCTCCTATTGTGAATAATGTGTAGTTTAAAAATTCCATATTTTCAGATCCCTCGACTTCGCTCGGGATGACAATTTATATACTTACAATAAGCTCGAAATGACAATTTATATACTTAAATAAGCTCGGTATGACATTTCCAAGGTTTTTCAGCAGGTATCAACCGACGGATCCTTCGAGGGAAACCTGCAGGAGTTTCTGCGCCTCGACGGCGAACTCCATAGGAAGTTTGGAAAGCACCTCGCGGGCATAGCCGTTCACAATCAGTCCTACGGCCTCCTCCGGGGCGATGCCCCTCTGGTTGCAGTAGAACAGCTGGTCCTCGCTGATTTTCGAGGTGGTGGCCTCATGCTCGACGACGGCGGACTTGTTTGCATTTTCGATGTATGGGAAGGTATGCGCTCCGCATTTGTCGCCAATCAGAAGGCTGTCGCACTGGGAGTAATTTCGGGCATTGTCTGCTCCCGGAAGCATCTTGACAAGGCCTCTGTAACTGTTCTGGCTGCGTCCCGCCGAAATTCCCTTGCTGATGATGCGGCTGCGGGTATTCTTTCCTATGTGTATCATCTTGGTTCCGGTGTCTGCCTGCTGGCAGTTGTTGGTGACTGCCACAGAGTAGAACTCCGATGATGAATTGTCTCCCTTGAGGATGGTTGACGGATATTTCCATGTTATGGCAGAGCCGGTTTCCACCTGTGTCCATGACAGATGGCTTCCGCTGCCTTTGCATATTCCCCTCTTGGTCACGAAGTTGAAAATTCCGCCCCGTCCCTGCGCATCACCCGGATACCAGTTCTGAACGGTGGAATATTTCACCTCGGCATCTTTCTCTACGATGATTTCCACGACTGCTGCATGAAGCTGGTTCTCGTCTCGCATAGGAGCCGTACATCCTTCCATGTAGCTGACATAGGAACCCTCGTCCGCCACGATGAGCGTCCTTTCAAACTGGCCTGTTCCCTTGGCGTTGATACGGAAATAGCTGGAAAGCTCCATCGGGCAGCGCACCCCTTTCGGTATGTAGCAGAACGATCCGTCGCTGAAAACGGCCGAATTCAGCGCGGAATAGAAATTGTCACCGGCCGGCACCACGGTTGCGAGATATTTCCGCACGAGGTCCGGGTGTTCCTGCACCGCCTCAGAGAATGAGCAGAAAATAATGCCTTTTTCAGCCAGCGCTGCACGGAAGGTGGTAGTTACTGATACTGAATCGAATACGGCATCCACGGCAACTCCAGCGAGTGCCGCCCTCTCTCCGATCGGAATACCGAGTTTGTCAAAAGTCTTTTCAAGTTCGGGATCGATTTCCTTCGGACGGTCCTCGTCCTTTTTCGGAGCCGCATAATATATAATGTCCTGAAAATCAATCTCAGGAATGTCCAGATGGGCCCATTTCGGCACCTCCATCTTCTGCCACCTCCTGAATGCGTTCAGCCTGAACTCCAGGAGCCACTCTGGTTCGTTCTTCTTGGCAGAAATCAGCCTGATGATGTCCTCATTCAGGCCCTTCGGTATGAACTCCTGCTCCACGTCTGTCACAAAGCCGTGTTCATACTCCTTTTCTGCAAGTTCTTCAATTATATTGTCTTCTTTCATAAATCCTGACTCAAGTT
Source organism: Candidatus Cryptobacteroides sp. (assembly GCA_051889855.1). Classification (GTDB taxonomy): domain Bacteria; phylum Bacteroidota; class Bacteroidia; order Bacteroidales; family UBA932; genus Cryptobacteroides. The sequence goes on from JBJFDE010000047.1 coordinate 34,704, forward strand.
TCGCCCGGCGAAACCATTAAAAATGATAACCTGCAAAGATAATCATTCTTTTGCAATTGCGAAACTCAAGCCAGATGCAGATATTCATATGCAAGAAAATGTACTATGAGAGTCGTTTTATCTGCTGAAAAATGTAACAACAAGTATGGAAAGGATTGTGTTTCAAAAACTTATCGAATGGATACAAAAATTCCTGCTCAATTTGAGCAGGATGATATTCTTAAATTAACTTTTGAGTTCTTTATATGCAGTCAGACCTTCCACTGTTAGTAAGTATCTCTGTCGGGGATGACGAGGAGAGTCGGGATAGAGCATTCTGACATAGCCTTCATTCATGGCAGGGGAGAGGGAGTATTCAAGAAAGTTAGGCCTATCTTTGAGTCCCATACCTACAAGCATCTCCTTTACTGATAACTGATTCTCCCCAATGACTTCAATAAGTTTCTTGATGTTTTCATTGAGCGGAATCAAGCTTGTTGGGGTACTTGTTGGGGTACTTGTTGGGGTTACCCCCTCAAGTAAATCTTTTGCCTTAATGTGAAGATAACGGTTCATGAGAACATTGTCTTCTCCCATCAGGAGATTACGGAAGAAACTCTCAAGATGAATAGTCTCTTTGTATATGCCTTTCTGCAGGTTCTGATAGTTGGCACGAACAAGTGCATTGCGGAAATACCATGAATTCTTCTCAAATGTGGTGTTATTCACATTGAATCCAAGTGAACGAAGGTATTTGATGATGAATACAGCTGTTGTTCTTGTGTTTCCCTCACAGAATGGATGAATCTGCCATATGTCTGCTGTGAATTGAGCAATATGCTTCACAATCTCCGACATGTCTAGACCAGCATAATTGAATTCACGCTCTTTCTGTATATCTTGTGATATGGCATCTTTGAGTTCAAATGGATAGCCGTAGCTGACAGTGTCACCATCCAAAACCCATTCGTTTTTTGT
>JBJFDE010000048.1:0-2938 GCA_051889855.1 Candidatus Cryptobacteroides sp.
GGCACCCCTTTTTAGAATAGCTGAGTATGTATTCCCGGGCAGAAGCCCAAGGAAAATCATTTTCTGATTAGAACCTTCCAGTGGCCGCCACGGGAAGGACCGCAATGTTCTATGAAGCCAATATCCTGCAAATACTTCAAATCCCTTTTTATGGTGGCAATTGACATTCCGAGCTTTGCGGCTATTGCACTGGTGGTTTTGGTGTCATTTTTGGTATCATTTTCACCGATACCAATAGACAACAAATCAAGGATAATCCTTTGTCTATCAGTTATCTTTTTGGTGTCATTTTTGGTATCATCGACCGGCTTAATCAATTTGCCTGTCCTTTCGTCTATCCTTGCCCCGTGTTGGATAGCATAGAAGACTTCGCGCTTGATATTGGCCGCTACACCATTGAACTCTTCATTGAATGTCGGAATTTCAAGCTCAGCCTCTTTGAATGCTTTCTCGATGATTTCGAAACCGCGGCCCCACGCCTCAACGAATCCGGCGAAGAAAAACGCATTCGCGATTAGTTTGTTGCGTGGCATCGAACGATGAGACTTGAACATTTCAGAAATAGTAGTACCCTCTGGCATCTTTCCGTAATTCCAGAGACTGATACGGTCATCATAGACTTTCATCTGAATATCCGGCCCGTCATAGGATTTGTGAATGATACTATTATAGAGTATCTCCCTCAGTCCGTTCTCCGGAATCTCCAGAGGTTCGACACGTTCCATGCCTTCGTAATGAATCGGTCTGACCAAATATTTGGAGGATAATACATTCATCACTCTGTCAGCCATCTGAATCAGGTTGCCGTCAATCAAGTCCTGGGTAATCAATTCGCCGGCTTCATTCCCAAAGCGACCGATTTTGAATCGGGCATTCAGGCAATACTTTTGTGGGTCCTTGCCGAAGAGAAGAAGTGCGGCCATTGTCATTCTTCCATCTTCGCTTATCAGCTTCAGATTACCAAGAATCTTTTCAATGCTATCATTTGCCGTATCTTCAGCTAAACGACCTTTTGAAATGCCTTTTCTTACGAAATAGTTGATTGCGGAGGGGTCAATGTCATTGGTGGATGTTCCGTCTATAATCCTGGCATCCCAAGAAATACCCATTTTGTTCAGTAGGAAATTCTGTGCTGCCATTCCATCCATTTCCTGAAGCGTGCTTCCGGATCTGAAATACAATCTTCCATTGTATGTTACCGGTGTATTGCTCCGGCCTATGTATATTCTGATATATTCCTTGCCTTCATCCTCAAGCAGGCTTACTTCCGGGATAACTCCGGTCGTAGATACGATCTTGTTGGGCAGATCCTCCAATAGTTTTTTTGCATTATCCACACCGACGACGTTTCCGCAGTCATCTACGCCGATGAGCAGGACTCCACCCTCTGAGTTGGCGAATCCGCTCACGTACTTCAAATACTCATCTTTCCATATTTTCTTGAAATCAAGATTCTGATTCTCTTTCATGCTAAAGGTTATTAAAGATGAACACAAATATACGAATTATACCTAATCGAAGTAGTTATATTTGTCTGTGATTTTCTCCACTACAGTCAGGTTCTCTGCTTTGATGTATTTGCGGAGCATGGCAGGGGAGGTGTGGCCTGTAATTTTCATTATGTCGTAGATGTCCATACCGGACAGGTACATTAGGGTCGCTCCTGTCCTTCGGGCTGTATGTGTGTGGACCAACTCATATTTTGGTTTCCAGACTTTCTTCGGTGTGCCGCCGTTGGTCACTTCTATCTCTACGGGTGTGTCAATGCCTGCATCCTTGCAGATTTCTTTCAGGTAGCGGTTGATGACCTGGTCTTCAAGATGAGGCATCTGAAAATCGTATTTCTTAAGAATCTCAAGCAACTCTCTCGAGCAAGGAATTGCCACTTTTGCACCGGTTTTCTTCTGTCTGATGTCGATGTATGTGATGTCTTTCTCCTTGATTTCCGGTTTTGTTTTTCCGGGGTTTAGTGGATCCGGTACATCCTCAATCCATCGCTTTGTATATGTGTGAATGGAGTCTTTGGAGAGATTATTATAATCGGAGACGCGCTGGGCTGTCCAGACTCCGACCATAAATATATCGCGTGCGATTCCGTGTCCCGAATGGACTCCATCGTACTTCAATGCCATCATCCTGTCGAGTTCTTCGCGCGTCAGATAAACATTATCTACCTCAACGCGGGTTCCTTTGAATTTCTTGTCTTTCCAGAGGTTGTTGTTGTGATATCCTTCAACTTCTGCCGTGTAAAGAATGGCTTTCAGTTCTTTTATGCATTTGCCGACAGAATTGATGCTGTAGCCGTCGAATACCTGTACGCCGTCAACTACTTTGGTTTTGTTCTTCAGGAAGGTGGTGTAGTCGTAATAGCATTTCATATCAATGTCGTCGAAGTCATAGACTTTGTGGACGGATTGCTGAAATGCTTTCCACTGGTTCATGGCTGTTACTATGGACTTTATTGTCGATGGCGCATAGTTGCGGCCTTGCTCGGTCTGCCGGGCCCCGCTTTTCACTTGCTCGATATACATATCGATGTATTTTGCAAGTGTCATCTTGTTCTCTTTTTCTGAAAGGAGCCGTTCTGCTTCTTCTCGTTCTGCCTGATCTTTACGCTCTTCTTTGTAGCAGATGTCTTCGATGATTTTCCGGGCTTGTTCTGATGTGAGTTTAGTGCCGGCATCTGTCAGTGAATTGATTGCCGATTCAATTTCCAATTTCAGGCGCTGAATTTTTTGACCCTCTTCGGAACTCATATATGCCGGATATACCTTACCTTTTGGAGATGCGGTATATTTGGCGATGTCCACTTTGATTGGAGTTTTGATGAGGAGATTGACGCCGATCTTTTCGGCTTGGATGCGGGCGGTCAGGCAGGCTGTGCCTTCCTTTTTTACCGTGCGGAGTTTGAAAGAAACACTCATAGTATCAACGTTAA
>JBJFDE010000049.1:0-2926 GCA_051889855.1 Candidatus Cryptobacteroides sp.
TCGCTGTAAAGGTATGGCCGTCCGCAAACGGACGGTTCAAAAAACATGTTTTCCAATGCTTTTTATTGTTTTTCTATTTGATAGCCATGTCAACGATGTCTCCGTCTGGAGCGTCATATTCTCCGGCATCAAGTTTTGCACGTACTTCGGTGAATGCTTTGAGTGTGTATTCAACGTCCTCCATCGAGTGAGCTGCTGTGGATATGATCCTGAAGATAATCATGCCCTTAGGGATGACAGGATAAACCACGATTGAGCAGAATATTCCGTAGTTCTCACGAAGATCCACGGCAATCTTGGATGCCTGTCCTACACCGCCTTTGATCTGTACAGGTGTAACGCAAGCTTCTGCAGGGCCGATTTCGAAGCCGAGGTTGCGGAAGCCGTCCTGAAGTGCGCGAGTGATGTCGAAGAGCTTCTTGCGCAGACGGTCTCCTTCCTCGCTGCGGATGATCTCAAGTCTCTTGAGTCCGCCTTCCACGAATGCCATTGGGAGGGATTTTGCGTAAATCTGAGAACGCATGTTGAAGCGGAGGTAGTTGATGATTGAGCGTGGTCCGGCTACGAAGCCTCCGATTGATGCCATTGACTTGGCGTATGCTCCGATGTAGAGGTCAATGTCATCCATGACGCCGAAATGCTCTGATGTTCCTCTACCTGTAGGGCCCATGTTGCCGAATCCGTGTGCGTCGTCGATGAGGATGCGGAAGTTGTATTTTTTCTTGAGTTCAACGATTTTGTCGAGGAATCCGAGTGCACCGGTCATTCCGTAAACTCCTTCTGTGATGAGGAGGATGCCGCCGCCTGTTTCTTCGCAGAGTTTGGTTGCTCTCTGGAGGGTTTTCTCGCAACTTTCGTAATCGTTGTGACGGTAGGTCATACGTTTACCCATGTGGAGGCGTGCTCCGTCGATGAGACATGCGTGAGCCTCTGAGTCATAGACAATTACGTCGTGACGGTCCATGAGGGCGTCAATCACTGAAAGAATGCCCTGGTATCCGAAGTTGAAGAGGAATGCGTCTTCTTTGCGCTCGAAATCAGCGAGTTCTCTTTCAAATTTCTCGTGGAGTGAGGTGTGGCCAGTCATCATGCGGCTTCCCATAGGGTATGCAAGTCCCCATTTTGCAGCTGCTTCAGCATCAGTCTTACGGACTTCAGGATGGTTGGCAAGGCCAAGGTAGTTGTTAAGGCTCCAGCAGAGGACGTCCCTGCCCTGAAATTTCATATGTGGGCCAAGTTCGCCCTCAAGTTTCGGATACATGAAGTAGCCGAAGGCCTTTGATGCATACTGGCCCAGAGGACCCATTGAATTCTTTTGAATTCTCTCGAAAATATCAGTCATAACTGTATGGTTTAGTTTTATTTAGTTTTATCATTAATATGATGTCGTATCGACCTTCCTTATCGTGTCATTTAGACTTCTCACAGTCGTGTCGTTTCGACTTCTCACAGTCGTGTCGTTTCGACTTCTCACAGTCGTGTCATTTCGACTTTCCTTATCGTGTCATTTCGACTTTGACTTATTTTGTCATTTCGACTGAGCGAAGCGAATGGAGAAATCTACGCATCAATATTTGCATAATGCGCATTCTGCTCAATAAACTCACGACGAGGCGGCACATCATCACCCATCAGCATGGAGAACGTCCTCTCAGCCTCAGCAGCATTGTCAATGGTAATCTGGCGAAGCAACCTCTTGTTAGGATCCATCGTAGTGGAAGCAAGCTGCTCAGCACTCATCTCACCAAGACCTTTGTAACGCTGCACAAATACGCCCTGCTCAGAGCCCTTTCCAAGCCTTAGTGTAGCCTCCTTGCGCTGAGCCTCAGTCCAGCAATATACTTCCTCCTTGCCTTTCTTCACAAGATAGAGCGGCGGAGTGGCAAGATATACATATCCGTTCTTGATAAGGTCAATCATATAACGGAAGAAGAAGGTGAGAATAAGCGTTGCAATGTGGCTTCCATCGACATCGGCATCGGTCATGATTATGACCTTGTGATAACGCAACTTGCTGAGATTAAGCGCCTTGCTATCTTCTTCAGTACCAACGGTCACGCCAAGGGCAGTGTAGATATTGCGGATTTCCTCGCTGTCGAACACCCTGTGCTCCATCGCTTTCTCCACGTTCAGAATCTTACCCCTCAGAGGCAGTATGGCCTGAGTCAGACGGTCACGTCCCTGCTTTGCAGTACCGCCTGCGGAATCTCCCTCGACAAGGAAGAGCTCGCATTTCTCCGGATTCCTTTCAGAGCAGTCAGCCAGTTTTCCAGGCATTCCGGCACCTGACATGACGGTTTTCCTCTGAACCATTTCACGGGCCTTGCGGGCTGCATGACGTGCGGTTGCTGCCAGAATCACCTTCTCGACAATCATCTTTGCCTCACGCGGATTTTCCTCAAGATAAGCCTCAAGAGCAGCTGCAGTTGCCTGTGACACAGCCGATACAACTTCTCCGTTACCCAGCTTCGTCTTGGTCTGTCCCTCGAACTGAGGCTCGGCAACCTTCACGGAAACCACTGCTGTAAGTCCTTCACGGAAGTCATCCGCTGCAAGGTCGAACTTGAGTTTCGCGAGCAGGCCGTTCTTGTCGGCATAATTCTTCAGAGTCCTTGTAAGACCCATCTTGAAGCCCTGAAGGTGAGTACCTCCTTCAATTGTGTTGATATTGTTTACGTAAGAATAAATCTTCTCGGTATATCCGGTATTGTACTGGAGGGCTATCTCAATCGGAATGATTTTGTCGGTCTCAAGGCAGATCGGCGATTCGATAAGTTTCTCTGCACCTGCATCCAGATATTCGACAAACTCTTTCAGACCGTCCTTTGAATAGAATACATCATTCCTGTAGTGCTTGGTTTCAAGTTCGTTTCCGTTCTCGTCCAAGTCAGGTACCATGTTCCTTTTGTCTGTAAGTGAAAGGCTT
>JBJFDE010000050.1:0-2924 GCA_051889855.1 Candidatus Cryptobacteroides sp.
TTTTCTTTGGAAGACATGTAAGGCAAAGACCGTTTTCAGGAGAGTGCTAATTTCTCACGAGAAAGGTTGGGGACAGACGTTTAGAAGGATAAATATCCTCAATTGTAATATCCTTGCATATTCATTTATCGCACGCAGCGAAATAACTGTATTTGGATTATTACTCATCCATTGTACAATTTAACCAGTCATACCACAAGGTCACTTTTGCGTTTTGTCGACTCGGCAGATGCCCTGACGAGCATGACGTTGCCCAATGTGATGACACCTACTCGTCCGATGAACATCAGGACAATAAGAACCAACTTGCTGCCAATGCCTATTGAAGACAGCATGCCGGATGAAAGTCCGGCTGTCGCCAGTGCAGATGTGGTCTCAAACATGATGTTGAGGAAGCTCTGTCTTTCGCCTTCGAATAATGTAAGCAGATAGATGCCCACTGCGAGAATCAATGTGTAGAACACGGCTGTGGTCAGGGCTGCATCCACACGATAAGCTGGAATTTTATTTCCTGCCAACGATATGTCATTCCTGAGTCCGAGCTTGTTCTTGGTATAGGCGTATAAGGCGGAGAGGGTGGTAGATTTCAGTCCGCCACCAGTGCCGGAAGGCGATGCTCCGATATACATGGAGAATGACAAGGCTATCATCGTCACTGCACATACAGAACCAGTGTCTATTGTGTTGAAACCTACTGTCGTGATAGCCGACATGGAGTGAAACCATGATGCAAGCAGTCTGTCTGCCATCGGCAAAGCCTGAAGCGTAGGTTCGAAGAAAAACAAATGCAGGGTGCTCCAGAGGGTCAATCCAGTTGTGATTACGGCTATAACCTTTGTCGTGAACGAAATCCGATATTTATGCCGACGCAACTTTCGGAACACATCGGTCATCATGATGAATCCCATTGCTCCCATATAGCTCAATATGGCGATGACGATGTTCACATACCAGTCGGTCTGAAACTGCATCAGGTTGTCGCTATAAATGCTGAATCCTGCGGTGCAGAACGCCGATACGGAATGGAACACTGCCGACCACAGCGGATTGTCAACATCGTGAAGCAGGAAGTAGGGATATAGCAGCATAACTCCCAAAACCTCAAATGCCAATGCGAAATTCACAATGTTTCCCAACATGTTGTCCGACTGCATTTTGTCGGGAAACGAGAACTGAGCATGAAACATCTTGGCTTCGTTCGTGCCGAGATGGCGAGTCAGGCGGAACATCACGTATGACGAGAATGTCATATAGCCAAGTCCGCCAAGTTGGATGAGCAGCAAAATGACCAATTGTCCCCAAAAGGTATAATCAGACGATACGTCAACAGTGGAAAGTCCTGTTGTCGAGAGTGCCGAAACGGCCGAAAACAGGTTATCCACCATGGATATTCCATCCCTGCTACATAACGGGAGAGACAGAAGAAGAGTCCCGAGGATGGAATAAGCTAAATACCCTAAGAGCAGCTGGCGCTGAGGATAATCTGAGTTATATCCCAACGAAAACAGTGTCTCGATATTCAATTTCTTCATAATACTTTGCTGATATTATATCTATTGATATCTTTTTCACTGCAAATATATGGTTTTATCAGACTCAATGTTCGTGTCTAACAAGAAAAATACATAAACATAGCCTTTTTCTTGATATTAGGCAAGTTTCTCCCTTTTGCATGATTAAATCACTACATTATGTTATAATATAGGGATTTACAATCTCGTCGTTCCTCAACATGCGCAGGTTTATTATTCATTCTTATAATTCTGTTTTTTGGACCAAAAACAGGAGTAGCACTCCGTTTTTTCGTCTAAATATCGGATACAAAGATACAGTATTATCCAACTTTATATTAGATTTCCCCTTACATCTATAATAACATAGCCATATAAATGGGAAGATACGTCACATTGTCCTTGACCATTACGTCACCGCTGTGCAGTACTATGGGCGAGGCGACATATTCAGAATATTTCTTCCTGAACTTGTCGATGGAAACGTGTGTATATCTGTTGGTGGATTTTACTTCGATGGGGATGATGTTATGGCGCGAAGTCACCGAAGCCTTTCTTATAAGGAAATCTATTTCCATACGGTTCTCTGCATCCTCCCTATCTGAACGGCTGAAAAAGAACAATCTGTGTCCTGATGCCCTGAGCATCTGTGCCACAAGGTTCTCTACCAGCATTCCTTGGTTAATCTCCAGTTTACCAAGCATCAGTTTGCGGTAAAGCTGTGTGTCGGCAATGGTGTTTTCATCAAACGCATGAGCAATCCTTGGTTCATTGCCCAAAGAAATTCCTCGTAGTCCATAGGATGTTTCATACATATCTGATTATTAACCTTTTGCACCTTTTCAAGCTTTAATTCGCTGCAAAATTACACCTTTTCAAGCTATAATGCAAGTTTTTTATCTTAAAAAGTGAAATTGGGTAGTCTATCCTGTCACTCTTTGGGAATGTTAGGCAATTATTACCAAAATTCAATTTTACACAATGACACGCTTTTGCTCTTTATTCTTACTTTCTGAATTTCCTTTACTCTCTGAGAATGCGATAAAAACCAGCCGAGAATGCTTTTCTGTGCAAATATGCGATTCTCAAACATCGAAAAACTGAGATTCTTGGACATAAATCCCCCTGATTCAAGAGGCATTTCCCTTTGGACGTACGACCATAGATTGCTTGGTCGTACGTTCAAAGGGTCCATGGTCGTACGGCGTTAGGGGGTAAGGACGTACTACCAAAGGGTGCTTGGTCGTACGTGCATAGGATTTTTGAACGACAGTGAATGATTCGTTCAGTCAGAAACTGCACAAAACGGTCATAGTGCGCATCTTTTCCCAGTGATTCCCTTTCCAGATTGCTAAGGAAAGCGTACATTTTTCAAATGACACTATGACACACAAAAGGCATTTACGGTAACAT
>JBJFDE010000051.1:0-2892 GCA_051889855.1 Candidatus Cryptobacteroides sp.
GACATGCTATCTGCCACCCCATTACGGCGGCAGTCTTCACTATCATCACATCCCGCTGTCCGGTTGGAGACTGGCAGGGACGGTGCTTGTCAGCAGTCCACGGCTCAACGGATGGGGCGTGAAGGAGATAAGGTTTGTGGAGACGGTGAAATGAGATGTGTGGTGTGTATATCGACCTGTCCACAGCTTGCTGTATTGTGTGGTCAGCCTCCCGACGCTCTGAGAGCGGGAGGGGTATTAGGCTAATATCTCGTAATATTCATATAATATACTTATATACAAGATTTTAACACATTGCTATGTTTATATCAGTAACGTATAAACAACAAATATTAGATTGTCAGATAACCGAATACAATGGAATAAATTAGCATGAAAAAGCTAAACGAATAAGAGCATTGGGGTAATTGTAATATAGATGTACTATAGACAGGCGTGACTATAGCAAAATACAAACTGATGTCTTCCCAATGGATTCCACATTGCCAATAAATGGATGGGGTGTTTTGAACTGAATAAGTTACATGGAAAGCTATGATATGTATATGTGGCAACAAGAGCAGAAACCCAACCTGGATTGATTATGCAGAGTCTCAACTTTTGACGACGGTCATAAGTGGAGGGAAACGATAGTCAACGAATAATAAACACACCTCAGCAATGCCGTGGAAGATGCAAGCATTGCTGAGGTGTGAGAATAAGTGCAAGGTCTAAAGAACCGACTTCGCTATTGGACTAGTCTTGATGAGAAGGACAATAGAATCAATACATCTGCTTGTTTTATGAGCAATGCAGATACCCCATCAAATCAACAGGCACTCCCTGATGGTCTGCTCGTCAATACCCTTTGCCCTCATCCTTTCCGCCACATCCTGTTTCGTGTCCCGGTGTTCAAGATAAGAGAACATGATTTCCGAGAAGTTGCCAATGGCTTTGTGGATACGGTCTATACCCTCCTCCTTGGTCAAGTCTATGGAACAGAAGGAAGAGCGTTCTTTGTGCAGATTCAGATAATACAGACCTCCAATCATCAGTGATGCCAGCGCAACAAAATCTATGCAAGTGTCCTTAAACAACGCTTTATATTTCTCGGCAAGCGGCAGGGTGAACATTTCACGCAGGGTGGCCGTCCTTTTAGTCGTATCGTTACCCTCTGCGATTTCCCATCGTAGCAATTCCTGCATCACCGACTTGTCCTTCAAAGCTTCCTGTAAACCTTCCATCAAGGCAGTGAACTGCAGCTTGGGATTGTCGCTGCTCTTCATCGCCTTGTCCGCAATATCTGAGAACCAGTAATCGTAACCTTTGACGAACTCACTGTAGAACTCGTCAAGGTCTTTGTACCGATGATAAAAAACAGGAGGCTCAATTTTCGCCTTCTTGATTATCTCGGTCACTAACGACAGTGAGAAACCGCGTTTCATCACCTGGTCAACTGCCGCCTTCCTGATATCCTCAGTAATGTCGGCTTTGGTACGCCTGTACCGTGTCGGTTTTTCTATACCCATATATAATATAATGTATATAATGTTAGAAGAACTATCAAAATGGAATTGTATCTCTGATCTCTTCAAGAGCTACTGCAAGCTGTTCCAATTGCTCTATTTCATGGGATGCCAGGATGCTGATTCTTATCCTCGCCTCCTTGGTCCTTACTGCCGGATAGACAATTCCGCTTGAAAAGATACGCACTTTCTGCAACATATCAGCGATTTTATACACTTTCTCATTGTCTCTGACCATAATTGGGAATATTGGAGACTCAGATTGCCCTATATCAAAGCCAGCATCATGCAGCCTGTTTCGCAGATAATGTACATTGTTCCAAAGCTTCTCTCTTATCTCAGGCCTCGTTCTTATCAGTTCTATAGCTTTAAGGACGGACCCTGTCACCTGAGGGGTTATTGCTGCCGAGAACACATTGCTGTCTGCATAGTATCTGAGATATTCTATCATCTTTGAGGAGGCTGCGACAAATCCGCCAACACATCCAAACGACTTGCTGAATGTGCCTGTGATAATATCCACCTGTCCCAAACAGTTGAAATGCTCCGCTGTTCCACGTCCGTTATTGCCCATCACGCCAATGCCATGCGCATCATCCATCATCAAAAGGCAATTGTGCTTTTTGCACACATCTATATATTCAGGCAACTTGGACAAGTCACCATTCTGGGAATAAACCCCGTCGATAATGACTAACCGGGTTTTGTAAAGACCTTCCTCCTTGCCCAATATCATATCAAGGTATTCGATATTGTTGTGCCCGATGTGTTTTACGTGGGTGCCGCGCAGTCCGCTTGTGGCACTGGTATGGATATATGAATCCACGTATGCAATATCATTCTTTCCCAATATGGCGCGAAGCAATCCTGTGTTCGCTCCAAATCCAGACGAGAACAAAATCGCATCTTCCTGACCGACAAATTCGGCGATTTCCATTTCCAGTCTTCTGTGGATGTCCAAATAGCCACCTATGGCTTGGGCTGCACATGCTCCTGTGCCGTATTTTCTAAGTGCATCTATACCTGCTTCTATCGTCTCTGGACGCTGTGACATTCCCAGATAGTCGTTCGAAATATACGCCGATATGTTTTCGTTCCGACCTACGAGTCTCATTTTTGCCCCGACCCCGCTTGAGGCCATCACCCAATAAGGTCTTGTTTCGAACTGTTCCATTTGATGGATGTAATCTTGAAAAGCATAAGCTCTGGACTTTGCATCAACCTCCATTGAAAACTCATAGTCTTTTAATGAGAGGAATTTATTACTTTTAATCATGATTGTATATAAAATATTTAATTAGACCGTGCGAAATTACGTAAAATAAAGGATATCCTTAATTCCGCAACACTATTATAAATTTGTCTTTTTAAGTACCTGAGCAACAAA
>JBJFDE010000052.1:0-10740 GCA_051889855.1 Candidatus Cryptobacteroides sp.
CTGCAGGACATTACTTTCCTTTCTGAAATTGTGGACAGGCTCCTTGACCTCAGGATGTACTACGACCAGTACAGGCCAATCCTGCTGAAAGTTTCGCCTGATTTGTCCAGACAGCAGCTTGACGAAATCATTGACTATTGCCTGAGGTCCGGCATTGACGGCATAGTTGCCGGAAATACGACAAGAAGCAGGGATACATTGGTCAATACTCCTGCGGAAAAAGTTGAAAGTATTGGAAAAGGAGGCCTTTCCGGAGCTCCTATATTCAAGAAGAATCTTGAACTTGTCAGGTATATATGCGAAAAGTCAGGGAAGAATCTTCCTGTCATAGGTGTTGGTGGCATCATGTCTCCGGAGCAAGCTGAGCAGATGCTTCAGGCAGGAGCTTCGCTTGTGGAAATCTACACAGGCTTCATCTATGAAGGTCCTTCATTGGTAAAGAAAATCAACAAGTATCTTGAAAACGCCGCAAGGAACGGCTCTAAATAATATGGTCCAAGCATCAATATGTACAATCGGCGATGAGATTCTCATAGGCCAGATTGTTGACACGAATTCCTCAGGAATATCGAAGGCGTTGAACTCCGCCGGAGTACAAGTTACCAGAATGATCTCAATCGGAGATGACCACGATGCCATCATCTCACGGCTTGGAGATGAACTGAAGGCAAACGACATAGTCATCGTAACAGGAGGACTAGGTCCGACAAAGGATGACATAACCAAACAGGCTCTGGCAGAACTGAGCGGCGCACAAGGGTTCAGGACGGATGAAAGACAGCTGGAGATTGTTCACAGGATTCTATCCTCGCGCGGGCTTGACGTACTTGACATAAACCTTGCCCAAGCTTCTGTTCCACAGACCTGCGAGGTCATTCCCAACAAACTGGGAACAGCTCCGATCATGGTGTTCCGCTTCCCTGAAGAAAGATTCGGGCACAAGGCAACTCTATATTCCCTTCCGGGAGTGCCTTTTGAAGCTATGGGAGCCCTTGATGACATCCTTGAAGACATTCGTAGGCATTATGAACTGACTGCCATCCATCACAAGACAATCTGCACATTCGGCATTGCAGAATCGGCACTGTCCAAGATGATTGAAGAATGGGAAAACGCCCTGCCTTCCGATATGCATCTTGCTTATTTGCCGAATCCTCTGCTCGGAGTAAGGCTGAGACTGTCAATATATGGATGTGAGAAAGAAGATGCCGTACGCAGGATAGATAGCCAGTTCAGCAAGCTGAAGGAGATACTGAAGGAAAGCATTTATGAAGGAGACAGCCTGACAGCATGCATAGGCGAAATGCTCAGGAAAAACGGCAAGACAGTAAGTTGTGCGGAATCATGCACCGGAGGACTGATTGCTTCCCTGTTCACAAGCGAGGCCGGGGCTTCGGACTATTTTCTGGGAAGCGTTACCTCTTATGCAAACAGTGTCAAGACAGGTGTGCTCGGAGTGCCTGAAGAAATCATTGCCGAGCATGGAGCTGTAAGTGAAGAATGCGTCAGGAAAATGGCTGAAGGTGTAAGACGGATAACAGGAAGCGACTATGCCGTAGCCACATCCGGGATTGCAGGTCCGTCAGGCGGAAGCCCAGACAAACCAGTCGGCCTTGTATGGATTGGTATCAGTTCGGCCCTCGGAACGACAGCATTCAAGCTCTGCTTGAAAGGTGACAGAAAACGCAATATCGAAAGATTTGCATCAAACGCACTTAATCTATTGAGAATCAAGATAATGTCAGAGTTGACAATCCAATAGCTTCAAAAAGTTGCCACCGGCAACTTTTTTTATGTCATCATCCGAATACCCTCTCGACTTCATTTCTTCGAATACAAGGGATATTTTGGATATGTCTTCCATTCCCTCAGGAGTAACCTCAATTCCGTCAAAATCGGACCCTATTCCCACATGGTCGATTCCGGCAATTGATACGGCATGGTCGATATGGTCAACAATCCTTTTATATGAAGGGCGTGGAAGATTGCTCAGTGAATCAACTATTTCATACCATTCCTTTCTTTTTGAAAGATTTGAAGGATCGGCTATGAATGCTGCTTCAATTTGCTCGCCTTCTTCCTGAAGACGGGATTCGGCAAGGACCTTCCTGAACGAGTCATCCAGAAATACAGGATAAAAATTGATCTGCATAACTCCACCATTCTGTGCCAGAGCACGGATCATGTCATCAGTCATGTTCCTTGGATGTGAAGCAATGGCCCTGCAACAGGAATGAGTAGCCGCCACAGGCTTTCCGGAGTACTTCATGACATCGTAGAACGCGTCATCTGAGATATGTGAAACATCTATCAGCATTCCTTTTTCATTCATTCTTGCTACGAGTTCCCGGCCGAAGGGACTGAGACCATTCCATGTATGAGTCCTCGGTGCACAAGAGTCGCATATCTGGTTGTCTGCGCTATGGCAAAGGGTTACATACCTGACTCCGGCGTCATGGAATTCATCCAACCTGGCAAGGTTGTTCCCTATTGGTGAGCCGTTCTCCAATCCCACAAAAACAGAAAACAGGCCTTTTTGTTTATTCTTAAGAGCATCGGAAGAGCTGTAAGCAAAGGCTGCCTTGTCAGAATTGGACTGCACGCATGCCTTCAGTCCATCCAGAAGCTTCCAGGCATAGTCCTCAGCCTCAGGGAGTTGCAAGGAAGCAGGGATATACAGGGCAAAGAAAGCAGCATCGACGGCTCCCCTGCCGAGCTTTGGAAAATCCACATGGGCATGGTCGTTATCCAAAGCCAAGTCTCTCAGACACAAAATCTGGGACGGGGTGTCACAATGAGAATCAAGGACGAACATGATTATTTCGCAAGTCTTTGTCTTACAGCTTCATACATCATCACCGCAGCGGCAACGGATACGTTCAGGGAAGTGATTTCTCCTGACATAGGAAGAGCGGCTTTCTCGTCCGAGAGTTCAAGCATTGTCTGTGAGATGCCTTTTCCTTCTGAACCCATGACAATGGCAGTCGGACCTGTCATGTCAACATCGTAGATGAGCCTGTCAACTTTCTCCGTTGCAGAAATAATCTTGAATCCGCTCTGTTTCAAATAGTAGGCAGCGACACGCAGGTTCGGAACCTTGCAGGTGTCAATCCTCATCAATGCTCCTGCAGAAGCTTTTACCGCTTCGGCATTGATGGCAGCACCACCCTTGGCCGGAACAATTATTCCCTGTCCTCCTGCACACTCCAGACTTCTCGCTATTGCACCAAGATTGCGCACATCGCTGACCCCGTCAAGAATCAGGATGAGCGGTGAAGTGCTCTGTCCCAATGCATTGTCAACGAGCTGCTCGATTGAGACATAGTCAATGTGGGAGATATATGCCAGTACTCCCTGGTGGCTGCCCCTGACAGAACGGTTCAGTTTCTCCCCCGGAACGAACTGGAAAGGTATTTCCTTTTCCTTTAGCAGTTCCATGAGTTCTCTGAACTGTGGTCCTTCAAGCCCTTGTTTCAGAAGGACTTTGTCAAACTTCTTGCCGGCTTTGACGGCCTCTATCACAGGGTGCATCCCGAAAAGATACTGCATCTTATTTTCTTCCATAACAAATAATCTTACATGTATAATTGTCCTTGTTCAGGCGGACTAATCTTCTATTGATTCGGAGAGTTTCTCCCATTCGGCCATCTTGTAGTCAAGCTCACGTTTGTTCTCAAGATAGCTCCTGGTAAGTTCCATCACATCATCTTCCGGTTTGGGATTCTCCAGGACTGCCTCTATCTCTTTCATCTTGCCTTCAATATCCTCTATCCCCTTCTCCAGAAATGCGATACAATTTCTTATCTTACGTTCTTCTTTAGATACGAATTTCTTGGCCTGATATTCCTGACGGGACTCTTCTTTTTTCTGGAGCTGAGCCTCTTCAACAACCTGCTCCACTTTATAGTGGCGCTCAAGCTCGTTCAAGGTCTCAAGACGACGTCTTTCCAAAAACTCCTGTACACCTCCCAGATGCTCCTTGACATGACCGTCACGGAACTCATAGAGTTTGTCCACAAGTCCGTCGAGGAAGTCCCTGTCATGGGATACTATGATGATTGTACCGTCATAGGCCTTCAGAGCCTGCTTCAATATATCCTTGGAACGGATGTCCATGTGGTTTGTCGGCTCATCGAGAGCAAGCAGGTTGTATGGCTTCAGCATGAGCTTGGCCATGGCAAGACGTGCGCGCTCACCTCCACTCAACACTGCCACCTTCTTGTCAATATCCTCTCCCTTGAAAAGAAAGGCTGCCAGGATATCACGCAGTTTAAGACGAATGTCGCCTACGGCTATCCTGTCCAGAGTGCCGAAGACGGTATCATCTTTATCAAGGATATCTTCCTGATTCTGAGCATAGTAGCCAATATTGACATTATGTCCTGTCCGGGATGTTCCCTCGATTGGCTCAAGCTCACCCATGATGGCACGCATCAAAGTAGTCTTACCCTCACCATTCCTGCCGACCAAGGCTACCTTCTCACCTCTTCTGACTTCGATGTTTGCATCTGAGAACACAATTTTTTCACCATAGCCGAGCGATAGGTCCACGGCCTTGTATGCAATGTCTCCCGAACGTGGGGCAGGAGGAAATTTAACAGCCAGTGCAGACTTGTCTTCAATGTCAACCTCGATACGTTCCAGTTTCTCAAGTTGCTTTACACGGGACTGGACCTGGTTTGACTTGGTCGGCTTGTAGCGGAAGCGTTCAATGAACTCTTCTGTCTTTTCGATCATTCTCTGCTGGTTCTCGTAAGCCGCCTGCTGTTGTGCAAGCCTTTCCTTGCGTAGTTCCAGATATTTGCTGTATGGTACCTTATAGTCGTGAATCCTGCCGACCATTATTTCCACCGTCCTGTTGGTCACGTTATCCAGGAATTTCCTGTCGTGAGATATAAGCACCAGCGAACTGCGGCTTTCTTTCAGGTAGTTCTCCAACCATTCAATTGATTCAATATCAAGATGGTTGGTAGGCTCATCCAAAAGAAGGACATCAGGTTTTGAGAGCAGGATTTTGGCAAGTTCGATTCGCATGTTCCAGCCCTGGCTGAAAGTCTCGGTCGGACGGTCAAGTTCATCATACTTGAATCCCAGTCCGATGAGAGTTTTTTCTGCCTGGACACGCGGATTTTCTGAACGGGTGATGGCCAAAGCATCATTCACATCATTCAGCTTCACTATAAGGTCATGATACTCCTTGCTTTCATAGTCCTGGCGTTCGGCTAACTGCGCTGTGATGCTTTCCATCTCGGCCTCCATCCGGAACATCTCTGCAAAAGCGGTCATAGTCTCATCTATGACAGACTTCCCCCTATGATGCTCCATGATCTGCGGAAGATATCCGATTTTCACACCGGAGGGCACGGCAACCTTGCCGGAAGTCGGAGTCTGAAGTCCACAAATAAGTTTGAGTATAGTGGACTTGCCCGCACCGTTCTTTCCGACAAGACCTATCTTGTCGGTTTCACTGATGTGGAAATTGATGTCATTCAGCAGAGTGAAACCACCGTAGGCTACGGTCAGATTGTTGATTGATATCATTAAGCCTCCTTGTCTGATTCTTTAGAGGTATCCTTTTCGTCATTTCCGTCCTTTAGACCGGATTTGAAATTTCTGATTCCCTCACCCACACCTTTCATAAGTTCAGGCAATTTCTTTCCGCCGAGCAGCAGAAGAATGACAAGGGCAATAATCACTATCTCCCAGATTCCCAGATTGAAGATAAGCGGCAACATCATCAGTTTCATTATCAAATTCCTTTTTCTATTACTTGTACAAGAGACTCAGGGCAGCGTACCGGACGTCTTGACCTTGCGTCAAGGAAACCCAAGGTCACCTTGCCTTCACATAACAGCACTCCGGTGGATGCATTGTATATCTCGCTCCTAACAATCAACTTTGCCAAAGGCACTTTGTCAATGATGGATACAATCCTCAAGCGGTCTCCCATCTTTGCAGACTGTCGGTAACGGCACTCGACTCCAACTACGGGAAGCACGACACCGGCCTCCTCTATCTTGTGTATAGGCAAGCCGGCCTTCTCCATCATATCGGAACGGCCGCATTCGAAATACCTTATATAATTGGAGTGATGTACTATGCCCATTTGATCGGTTTCATAGTACCTCACATCCAACTCCAACTGTGAAATGAACATATAACAAAATTGTTATTATAGTCAACTTTCTTGTTTTATTAGTTATTTTTCAATGCTTTAAGCGATGCATTGATACTTTCTATCTTTGAGAGTGAATCAGACTCTTTTTTCCTCTCGACAGCTACGACAGCCTCAGGTGCATTTGCCACGAAACGCTCGTTCGAGAGCTTTTTGCGTACGCTTTCAAGGAATTTTGTCTGATATGCTAGCTCTGCTTCAAGCTTTGCAATCTCCTCTTCAACATTAACAAGACCTGTCAGAGGAACGAACATTTCCACTGTCCTTACCATGAAGCGCTGTGCAGCTGACATGTCGCCCTCAGCTTCGGCTACATCAACATTAGCAAGTTTCACGATGACAGGAAGCACCTCTGAAGGGAATTCGCCCTTGATCAGAAGTGTAAGTTTCTCCTTCGGAGAGACGTTCTTCTGCTGGCGTACATTTCTTACTCCGGCTACGGCCTCACATGCCATTGAGAAATTCTCGATAAGGGCAGAGTCATATTCTTTTGCCTGCGGACAACGCTGGTTCATGATGGTTTCACCGTCTTTGCGCTCAGCCATGTTCTGCCAGAGTTCCTCTGTTATGAACGGCATGATCGGATGAATCATCTTCAAAAGGGAATCGAAGAAACCTACAGTCGCCTCATAGGTGGCCTTGTCGATACCACAACCATAGGCCGGCTTGACAACTTCGAGGTACCATGCGCAGAACTCATCCCAGAACAACTTGTATATTGCCATGAGGGCGTCTGAGATACGGAATTTCGAGAAATGGTCTTCAACTGTCTCGATAACCTGGCTCAGACGAGCATCGAACCATTTTACTGCAACCGCAGAAGCCTCCGGTTGTGCAGCAGATTCATCAACATTCCATCCTGTAACGAGGCGGAAGGCATTCCATACCTTGTTGTTGAAATTTCTTCCCTGCTCTATCTGTGACTCATCATAAAGAATGTCGTTTCCGGCAGAAGAACACAGCAACATACCCAGACGAACGGCGTCAGCTCCGTATTTTGCAATCAATTCGAGCGGGTCAGGAGAGTTGCCCAAAGTCTTGGACATCTTCCTTCCAAGCTTGTCACGTACGATACCTGTCAGATATACATTGTGGAATGGAACGTCGTTCATGAACTCATTTCCTGCCATAATCATTCTTGCGACCCAGAAGAAGAGAATATCAGGTCCGGTAACCAGGTCATTTGTAGGATAATAGTAAGCAAGGTCCTTGTTCGGCTCCGCTTCAGGATGTCCTGCCTTGTTGGTATCGAATACTGAAATCGGCCAGAGCCATGATGAGAACCATGTATCAAGCACATCCTCATCCTGTTTCAGGTTAGCTGCCGTAAGGGCCGGATTGATCTCCTGTGCCATCCGGAGAGCCTTCTCCGCGGTCTCTGCAACGACAACCTTTCCGTCAGGAAGGTAGTATGCAGGGATACGCTGTCCCCACCAGAGCTGGCGGCTGATGCACCAGTCACGTACATTTTCCATCCAGTGACGGTATGTATTGCGGTACTTGTCAGGAATGAGTTTCACATTGCCGCTCTCAACCGATTCAAGCGCATCTTTTGCAAGCGCCTCCATCTTGAGGAACCACTGCATTGAAAGCCTTGGTTCGATGACGGCATTGGTTCTCTCGGAATAACCTACAGGAGATGTATAATCCTCTGTCTTCTCGAGGTTTCCTGACTCACGAAGCATTCCTTCTATCTTCTTCCTTGCCTCGAAACGGTCCTCGCCGACAAGAATCTGTGCCTTCTCGTTCAGTCTTCCATGGTCATCGATGATGTCCAGAACCGGCAGGTTGTGCCTGATTCCGATTTCATAGTCATTTAGGTCATGAGCAGGAGTAACCTTGAGGCATCCTGTTCCGAAATCCATGGTCACATAATCATCTTCGATGATAGGTATTTCCTTATTAATCAGCGGAATAAGCACTTTCTTTCCCTTGAGCCAGTGATATCTTTCATCTGCAGGGTTAATGCAGATTGCAGCATCTGCCATGATTGTCTCAGGGCGGGTAGTGGCAATTATGATGTACTTGTCGGTAGGATTGCCGTTGCCGTCAGAAATAAAATATCTCAGATGGTAGAATTTGCTGACGGTATCCCTGTGGATGACCTCTTCGTCGCTGACTGCAGTAAGGCCGACAGGGTCCCAGTTGACCATGCGGACACCTCTATATATATAGCCTTTGTTGTAGAAATACACAAATGTGTTGATTACGGCATCGC
The DNA here is from genome assembly GCA_051889855.1 of Candidatus Cryptobacteroides sp. Taxonomy (GTDB): domain Bacteria; phylum Bacteroidota; class Bacteroidia; order Bacteroidales; family UBA932; genus Cryptobacteroides. Next base: position 8,394 of record JBJFDE010000052.1, read on the forward strand.
TCAAGTCAGGATCCATGGTGAATTTGGTCCTGTCCCAGTCACATGAAGCACCGAGCTTACGGAGCTGGTTGAGAATGATGCCTCCGTGTTTCTCCTTCCACTCCCAGGCATGTTTGAGGAATTCCTCACGGGTGATATCCTCCTTGCTGATACCCTCAGCCTTGAGTTTGGCTACGACCTTGCTCTCGGTTGCAATCGAAGCATGGTCGGTTCCGGGCACCCAGCATGCGTTTTTGCCGTCCATCCTTGCTTTGCGGATAAGCACGTCATTGAGGGTGTTGTTCAGCACATGTCCCATGTGCAGGATACCTGTCACGTTTGGTGGCGGGATTACTATCGTGTAAGGTTCTCTTTCATCCGGTTCTGAATGAAAGAATTTGTGTTCAAGCCAATAGGCATACCATTTGTCCTCCGTAAGGGCCGGATCATACTTTGCTGGAAGTTCCATATATTTCTGTTTTTACTATTGTTCACAACATCGCTCCTTCTGGAGCGCAATAACGTGCAAAGATACTAAAAGTTTTTGTATATTTGCACGTCCGTGACGTGTTAACCACATGGACACATATAAACATTGACCTAACAAAGTATAAGATTCTATGGCAAACGAAAAAGAATTCAGCATTGAACTGAAACAGGAAGTGGCGAGAGGCTCATATTCCAATCTTGCAATCATCACTCATTCAAACAGCGAGTTCATCATTGACTTCGCGACAATGCTCCCTGGTCTTCCGAAACCGGAAGTAGGCAACAGAATCATCATGACCCCTGAACATGCCAAAAGGCTTTACCTTGCCCTTCAGGATAACATCAACAAATATGAAAGTCAGAACGGTCCGATTTCTCTGGGAGGAGAACCAAAAGCAACCTTCCCGATGGGCGGATTCGGCTCAGGCAAAAAATCTTAAGTCATGGAAGAAAGATTCAAGAAAATCAAAGCATTCGCCTTCGACGTTGACGGTGTCCTGACTGACGGAGGGATTCTGGCCAATCTCGACGGAGAACTTTTCCGGACCTTCGATTCCAAGGACGGGTTCGGGCTAAGAATGGCTTCAATGCATGGATACAAAATCGGCATTATCACCGGAGGACGTTCAGAAAGCATTCGCAAGAGGTTCATCACCTGCGGCGTCACTCCCGAAGATGTGTATCTCGGCTCACGTGACAAGATGGAGGATTTTGAAGACTTCTGTTTCAGATACTCCCTTGCTCCGGAGAATGTAATGTATTTCGGTGACGATGTGCCTGACATTCCTGTAATGGTCAGTTGTGGCTGCGGGGTATGCCCTAGCGACGCGGTGGATGAAGTAAAGGAGATTGCAGACATTGTTTCCGACAAACCGGGAGGCAGAGGGTTTGCCAGGAGCATGATTGAAGCAGTAATGAGATACCAGGGTACATGGAAGCTTGATATTCAACACTATAAGGCTAAGTTTTAACAATTTTTCTTCAAAATCCGGACATTATTCCTGGTCATCAGGACTAATTTTTCACCACATATCCGCGCACTTTACAACTAATCTGCTCATTTTACAACATTGGGACGAACCTTTGGATGTATATTTCATTATTAGTGTATTTTTGCCGCCCGTTAGAAACGTTGACATAAAAATACACGGATATGAAACTCGAAAACAGCAATGTACTTATCACCGGAGGAGCTTCCGGAATCGGCAAAATCATGGGCAGGATGGCATTGGAGAAAGGTGCTGCATGCCTTGTCATCTGGGACATTAACCCAGCCAGCATAGAAGCGGCCAAAGCTGAACTCGGACAATTTGGCAAGGTAGCAGGATTTGTTGCCGATGTATCAGACAACGACGCTGTTATGGATGCATATAGCAAGACCATTACGGAATGCGGTGACATTGATATTGTCATCAACAATGCCGGAATAGTGACCAGCAACAAGACTTTTGACAAGCAGACACCAGAAGAAATTACCCGCACCATCAACATAAATACCATTGCGCCGATGTTGGTTGCAAGGGCTTTCCTTCCGGACATGCTCCGCAGGAACAGGGGCCACATCTGCAACATCACATCAGCCGGCGGAATGCTGGGAAACCCGAGGATGAGCGTTTACGGAGCGAGCAAATGGGGCGCTATCGGATGGTCTGAATCAATGAGAATCGAGCTTCAGAGCAGCAAAAGCAATGTACATGTAACCACCGTCGCACCGTATTATATAAATACCGGGATGTTCGACGGAGTGAAGTCCAAGGTGTTCCCTATCCTTGAGCCTGAATATGTCGCAAAAAAAGTGATTAAGGCCATCCAGAAGAACACTGTATTTGCAGGTATTCCTTTCGGATTCCATTTCATCAGATTCTGGCAGGGAATCCTC